>CAZRXU010000114.1:0-7587 GCA_964604135.1 uncultured bacterium
CTAGTGCTTTTCATTAGCAGTGAGGCACCACCTGCAAGGGCGGTGCCTTAACTGTGTGCTTTTATATCTGGCCGTTGTAAATTGCCTGCGCGGCTTCAACACTGGTCTTCACAGTTTCAAGAACACAGTTTGCCGCCTTGTGGGCCATAATGGAAGCCAGCTCCTGGTTTGCTTTCGGTACTTTTTTCAAAACAAACCTCGCCAGATCCATTCTTTCAGGCTTCGGGCCGATTCCCATTCTAAGCCTGGGGAATTCCTGTGTATTAAGAACATCGATTACATTCTTCAGGCCGTTCTGCCCCCCGGAAGAGCCGTTTCTGCGCAACCGCAGACTTCCCAGAGGTATGTTTACATCATCGCAAACAACCAGCATGTTCTCTGGAGGTATTTGCTTCGCAGTTAGAATTGCCCCGGCAGATCTGCCGCTTTCATTCATGTAAACCGATGGTTTTACCAGGTGTATCCCGCCAGGAAGGTAAGCTATTTCAAACGCCCCGGCTCTCTTGAAGGAAACGCCGGCTTCCCGGGCAAGAATATCTGCCACCCAGAAACCGGCGTTGTGCCATGTAAGAGCGTACTTCAGACCTGGATTTCCAAGGCACAGAATTATGCTGATTCCAGAATCTGAAGTACACATTCTCTATTCCTCGGAAGGTGCTTCGGTACCCTCTGCAGCCTCTTCTTCGGTTCCTTCTTCGTCTGTCTCTTCTTCATCTTCTTTAACCAGCAGAGCCTTGGGTGCAATAACGCTTGCGATAACAGGATCGAAAGCGAGATCTACGGCAAGACCTTCCGGAAGGTCAACATCAGAGAGATGAAGCCTATCGCCAAGATGAAGTTCCGTTACATCGAATGTGATATCAGATGGAATGTCAACTGCTTTAACCGTAACTTCCAGTTCATGCATTGTGTGGTCGAGGATTCCACCATCGATTGACACACCCACAGGAATTCCTGAGAGCTTAACCGGAACAGGTACAAGAACCAGCTGATTGTCTGAAACCTGCTGGAAATCAAGGTGAACAGGCTTGTCGGTGAGTGTATCCCACTGAACTTCCTTGATGATGCTTTTCAGCATATCTCCGTCAATACTGAGTTCGACAATACCAAGCGACTTAGAGTATCCGATTTTTGCCATGAACTCAGCCATCTGCAGTTTTACCGCGATATCTGAACCCTGACCGTAAATAATTCCGGGAAGGCTTCCTGCTCTGCGAAGCCTTCTGGATTCTCTGGATCCGAGATTGGTTCTCTTTTCCATTGTTAACTGGATCGGCATTACTATTCCTTTCGTTTCTGACGGTAAAGCTGGCTGGGGCGGGAGGATTCGAACCTCCAAATGCAGGGACCAAAACCCTGTGTCTTGCCATTTGACGACGCCCCAATTCCAAATCTATCTCGATTGACAGCGCAGCACCCACGGGAATTTCCCGGCAAGATGCTCCTTCGCGTTCTTTGCCTCCTCACCAGACCTGAACAGTGCGTAGAGTACAGGCCCGGAGCCACTGAGCCCCCAGTTAACCGTTAAACGGGAAAGCTCTTCTGCCGCGTGGTCAATACCTCTGTAACGGCGTCTGAGAAGCGGCAGGAACTGATTGTCAAGTTTGACAGGGAAAGGTTTACCCTCATGCCAAGCTCCAAATTTCCGGGCGGTATAATTGCTTCTAGGGCATGCCTCTGTCAAGCCCCCTGCATTGTCATCCCACAGTTTGTAGGCAAATGGTGTTGGAATGTTATCTCCGGAATGAACAAGAACACAGTGAAAACCCGGCAGTTTTACCGGTTTCAGTATATCTCCTCTTCCAGTAGCATAAGCTGTTTCGGTCTGCAGCAGAAAAAAGGGTATATCGCTGCCAAGCCTCTCTGCAAGCGAGGCCAGATCCAGTTTGATTGTTGTTAGTTTCCCAAGGGTAAGAAGAACAGCTGCGGCATCGCTGCTGCCTCCGCCAAGCCCCCCTGGCGACGGAATATTCTTGTGCAGTGAGATGGTAGCTGCTGTGTTTTTTGAAATTCCGGCTGCTTCCAAAAATGCCTCTGCGGCCATCCAGACAAGGTTGCTTTTGCCCTCGGGTGATGGAATACCCGAGCAGCGCAGATTAATTCCGGAAACTCCATATTCTATGGAAACGGTCAGGGAATCAGAAAGTGACACTGTGGAGAAAATACTTCTCAGCTCATGAAAACCGTCGGAGCGAACCCCAGCTATTTCAAGCCCCAGGTTGAGTTTTGCCGGGGCTTCAACTGCAAGTGTCTGCATCAGCTGGCAGGAGCCACAGCAAGTACAGCTGCAACAGTTGCCACCCAGAGAACAATATCAACCTTCAGTGGTATGTCTCGGATCAGAACCTTATCGGGGCTTCCGCCCAGACCCATGCTGTAAACAATAAACAGATACCTGAAAACACCGTAAACCACAAAGGGTATTGTTATCCACAGAAGGGGCGAGACTACCTCTGCCGTTCTATCGCTTACTGTGTAGATAGAGTAACCTATAATACTGGCCGAAGCACTTATTCCTATTACCTGATCGAGAAGTGAAACAGAGTAGTCTTTCAGATTACTGCGGTGACCATGGGCATTCTCGCCCATGGATACCAGCTCATGCCTTCTTTTAGCAAAGGCAAGCAGAGTTGCCAGGAAAAAAGTGCATATAACAAGCCACGGAGACAAAGAAATGGTTTCACCGGAGTCGAGCAGAACTGCAACACCTGCCAGTGCTCTGAGTACAAAACCAAGAGCTATCAATATACAATCAAGTATTACCACTTTTTTAAGGCCGAATGAATAGGCAATCTGCTCTGCAAGGTAGATCGAGTACACGAGAGCAAGCCATGGGGCCAGGCTCCATGCTGCTGCCATGGTTCCTGTAATAAGAACAGCAGCAACTACAACAGCCAGGTGAACAGTTAACCTGCCGGAGGCAATAGGTCTGTTCCGTTTTTCCGGGTGCATTTTATCTTTTTCCCGGTCTACCGAATCGTTGATAAGATAAACAGCAGATGCAACAAAACTGAAGCCAAGGGCTGCCAGTACTGTTTCTCTGAGAGCGGAAAACGACCACACCCTGCCGAAAAGAAGGGCAGCAAAAACAAAGAAATTTTTTGTCCACGCCTTCACTCGCATGGCCTCTAGAAGAGTTACGACTGGTTTCATCAGTGTAAAATAATAGGATTTCTCCCGTTGCAACAACATCGTCGGAACAGTTGATATTTTACTATATTCCCACCGATTCCATTTCCATACACAACGAAGAGAATTTTGTATCAAACAGGGGAGTGTGCCATTGAGATATGTTTTTTTCCTGCTTGCTTTGTTGTCTTCCATATCGATGGCTCAGTGTGAGTTAAGTGTAGAATCTCTTGAGTACATTGATTACGGTAACTCTGGGGAAGAGCTGGAAACTCCGCTTTCCGTCGAGATCACATCGGCAGTTTCGGGAGATCCCTTACCCGGTGTTCAGGTACACTTTGCCGTTTCAGGAGGTCATGGGGATATAGTGCCTTCTGAGGGGTACTATACCATAGAAGAAGATTCCGCAGAGGGTCTTGTTGTAAAAACCGATGATAACGGTATAGCCAGAGTTAACATTCAGCTGGGCAAAATGGGGGAAATCACAGTTAGTGCCACTGCTACAGACAGCCGGGGAGTACCGGCTTCAGCATCTTTCAGACTTGTATCTCTGGATATTCGAGCGATTGTGTTTCAGGTCATTGGCGGTCTCGCTGTATTTTTGCTGGGCATGCAGATGATGTCTACAAACTTGCAGCAGGTGGCCGGTAACAGAATGAAGTCAATACTTCGAACACTTACTGCCAACAGATTTATGGCAATAACAGCTGGTGCTCTGGTTACAGCCCTCGTTCAAAGTTCCAGCGCAACCACTGTTATTACAGTGGGTTTTGTAAACAGTGCCCTGATGACCCTGCAGCAGGCTGTGGGAGTGGTTCTGGGGGCAAACATTGGAACTACCATTACAGGTCAGCTTATTGCCTTTAAAATTACCGCTTATGCTTTCCCTATGATCGCGGTTGGTTTTGCTGTTTCCGCGTTTTCCAAAAACACAAAAAGACAGATGTGGGGCAAGGTAATAATGGGGCTCGGGTTGTTGTTCCTGGGTATGACCACAATGAGCGGTATAATGAAACCGCTTCGCGGAAGTGCTCCAGTCAGGGAATTCTTTACAACATTCAGCTCAAATCCAATTCTGGCCATACTTGCCGGAACACTTGTTACAGTATTCGTACAGAGTTCCAGTGCCACAGTCGGCTTAACAATGACCCTTGCCGGCTCTGGGCTGATTGGTCTTCAGGGTGCGATATTTCTTGTTCTGGGCGATAACATCGGAACCACTATTACAGCTCAGCTTGCTGCGCTTGGAAGCAACAGGGCGGCAAAACAGGCTGCAATGGCTCACACTCTGATCAATGTGATTGGTGCTGTGTATTTCGCCCTTCTAGCCCTTGATGAGAACGGCTTTTTCATGAGGCTTGTAAGGCGTACTTCATCTGACGCAATGAGGCAGGTTGCAAACGCACACACCATGTTCAACGTTGTTAATGTGCTGTTGTTCATACCACTTGTTCCGGCACTTACAAAGTTGTGTAGGGTTATTGTTCCTTCCGGTAGCGATGAAGACCCGTCAGAGTCTGATCTAATCCTCGACTCTAATCTGCTTGCAACTCCCGTTCTGGCACTTGACAATATTGATCGTGAAGTGACAAAAATGGCCAGAATTTCCGGAAAAGGTGTCACTCAGGCTGCAGAGCATTTCCTTAGCGGAAAGCATTCCGCAAAGAAAATTATGAACATGGAAGATCGGGTAGATGATATGCAGAGGGATCTTACCGTGTATGCATCACAGCTGTTCAAGGAAAACCTGTCTTACGATCAGAGTTTAACTCTTCCTGTGGTTCTGCACACCATCAACGATATAGAAAGAGTTTCTGACCACGCTGTAAATATGGTTGAAGCAAGGCACAGGGTTGAAGGCAATATTCTTAACTCTGAAGGCCCCCTTACAACCGCTGCAGGAGAAGCTTTTGAGGTTCTGAAGGGAATGACAGAACAGGTGGTGGCCGCTCTGGAAACTCATGACCTGAAGGCAGCCCAGAAGGTTCTGATTCTTGAGGGCAGAATGAATCAGATAGAGAAAGAAGCAAGAGACAACTACGGTCACTCTCTTGCAACATACGGTGTTTCTAATCTTACAGGTCTTGCTATTCTTGACTTCATTGATTACTGCGAACGGGCCGGTGACCATTTGAAGAACATCGCCCAGTCTATTCTTGGAGGAGGTGTCTGGCATGGTCAGGAACCAGGAGAGTAGTTTTACCGTTGATCTGGACAGAATTGAAGAGGGTATCGCCGTTATTCTTGCCCCGGGTAGATTTCAGTGGCATCTTCCTCAGTCTTACCTGCCTGCAGGTGTTTCAGAGGGAATGACAATAACAGTTACACTGAAGAACAACGAACGGGCAACCAGCGCAAGGCTGGAACGGATAAGAGCTCTGCGGAGCGATCTGGAGAACCGGTGAAGCAGAATTACACTGGTAAACTGATTCTGGTAGCAACTCCAATAGGCAATTTGGAAGATATGTCTCCCAGGGCACTGGAGGTGTTAAGCTCAGCCGATGTGGTAATGGCTGAAGACACTAGGCGTACAGGCAGGTTTGTTCCCGAGAAAAAACGTCTTTACAGCTGTCATGACCACAACATACAGGGCAGGCTTCCACAGATTGAACAGTTTCTTCTTCAGGGGGCAACAGTGGCCATGGCAAGTGATGCCGGAACCCCCGGAGTGTCCGACCCGGCTTACAGAGCAGTGGGCCTTGCCGTTGAAATCGGGGCTGAAGTAACTATGATTCCCGGTCCTTCAGCCGTTATAATGGCTCTTGTCGTTTCAGGTTTGCCCACGGACAGGTTTGCTTTTGAAGGGTTTCTTCCTTTCAAAAAAGGAAGAAGACGGCGAAGGATTGAACAGATGGCCGGGTATACAGGAACCATTGTTTACTACGTGGGACCGCATCACCTGTCTTCTGTTCTTGAGGTTCTGCTTTCTATTTTTGGAGACAGAAGATGCTGTGTCGCGCGGGAACTGACCAAGCTGCACGAGGAAACTGTGCGAGGAACTCTTTCAGGTCTTCTGGAGGTATACACATCCTCGGTACCCCGTGGGGAAATAACTCTTGTGGTGGAAGGAGCTTCAGGTTGAACCTTCACAAAGTGAGAATGGCATTTAAAGGGCTGCTTCGGCCGGTTATTCCTTTTCTTGTAAAGCTGGGGGTTACTCCTGCCGCTGCCACTGTCTCCGGTCTTCTTATCACAATTGTAGCTTCGTATTTTGTGTGGAAAGGAAGCTATCTGACTGGAGGAGCCATTCTTATTCTCGGCAGTCTGTTTGACGCAGTTGACGGCAGTATCGCCAGATTAACTGATTCGTCTTCCAAGGCCGGTGCCGCCCTTGATTCAATTATGGACAGGGTAGGAGAAATTGTAGTTTTAACTGCGGTGCTTGCCGGAAAAGCCGGAAGTGAACATGATAGCTTGTTGTATATTATTCCTGCGGCTATGGGCGGCTCGCTTCTGGTAAGCTACGTTCGAGCCCGTGCCGAGGGGCTTGGTATTGATTGCAGTGTTGGTCTGTTCACCAGAACGGAACGGCTGGTACTGGTTATTGCCGGTATAGTATTTTCTGCTTTCTGGGGAACTGCGGTTATTGTCTGGAGCTGTGCTGTTATTGCTGCAGGTTCCTGGTTTACCGCATTGCAGAGGTTGTTGAAAGTTACACGGGACGGGAAGGGGATTCCCCTGGACTAGGGGCATCTTTATCCCTGCAAACATTATACCCTTCGAGGGAGGATATTGAATGTCGAAAAAAGTTAGAGTGGCCATTATCGGAGTGGGCAACTGTGCCAGCAGTCTTGTTCAGGGTGTAGAGTACTACAAGCACGCCAAAGACGAAGACAAGGTTCCAGGTCTTATGCACGTGAATCTCGGCGGCTACCATGTGAAAGACGTAGAATTCGTGGCGGCATTTGATATCAACGCTACAAAGGTGGGGAAAGATCTCAGCGAGGCTATCTATGCCGATCCCAACTGCACTATAAAGCTCTGTGATGTTCCGAAAGTTGGAGTTACCGTAAGCAGGGGTATGACACACGATGGTATAGGCAAGTACCTCAAGCCTGTAATTGAAAAGGCTCCCGGACCAACAGCAGACATCGTAAGCATTCTTAAAGAAACAAAAACAGACGTGGTTGTAAGCTACTTGCCCGTAGGCAGCGAAGAGGCAACCAAGTGGTATGTAGAGCAGATTCTTGAAGCAGGGTGCGCTTTCGTTAACGCTATTCCTGTTTTCATTGCCCGCGAGCCGTACTGGCAGAAACGCTTCCGCGACAAAAACCTTCCGGTCATGGGAGATGATATCAAGAGTCAGGTTGGGGCAACCATTCTTCACCGTGTTATGACCAGGCTTTTTGAAGATCGCGGTGTAAGGCTTGACCGTACTTACCAGCTTAATGTTGGAGGAAACACTGATTTCCTTAACATGCTTGAGCGCGAGCGTCTTGAATCGAAGAAGATCAGCAA
>CAZRXU010000115.1:0-7585 GCA_964604135.1 uncultured bacterium
GAGCGAGTAGATCAAGCCTTGGAGCTCCACTGTATTCCTGAAGACACCAGGTTGACTTCCCGGTACCTCTTGCGCCAAAGAGAAAAAAACTTTCGCCACAAGGATGCTTAAGAAATCGAGATGCTAATTCCATTTTTACCCTCTTTTTAGAATTAGTAATGCCATTCTACAACCAACAATAAACATTTTCCACGGGGAATACAAGTGTTGTATCCCCGAGCCTGACAGAGCTGTGGGTTCTGGGCTACGCAACAGAAGAAGAAAAGAGAAGATCCAATTCCCTCTTTGCAAACAGGGTTGACACTTTACAGAGCAAAGAGCAGGTTCGTTCGTTACCTTTCATGAAGTAAAGCGTTGTGCACAAAAAATACTGTATTGTCTTCAAAGTGGCACTATAAATCATGACTGCCCTGCTTTTCCCGGAAAATGCAGTCAGTTCACCTGTTTCGGGAGGTCTGTGTTTATGAAACACCATGTTACAGTACAGCTGTCTGCAATGTTTGTACTTGTATTCACTCCCCTGGCTGTAGCTCAAACTCCGTTAAGCGGCCCCCAGTCGGGAACTCTGGGTCCGGGCAACTACATTGTTACCGATAATATCACTGTGGCCTCCGGTGACAGTTTAACGATCGTCCCAGGTACCACATTTATCCATCCCGGTAGCAGTTCAAACATCAAATGGCTTATCTCCGGTAAATTTACTGCATCAGGAGTAGAGGGAGACAGCATCTATTTCTGCAGCCAGGACAGTGTTGGTGTATGGGAACGATGGGGTGGTATCCTGATTCTTAGTGGCGCTCCCGCTGCGGTTATCGACTACTGTGTGATAGATGGTGGCATGGCAAACTGTCAAGATTCTGAAGAATACCGTGCTGTTGTAAACATAGATTCCGGTTCTTCATTAACACTAACGCATACCCGAATTTCCAACAACAGCGGTAATTTTGAAGGCGGTGGTGTGGCAGCGAACAACACGGTTATTCATATAGACAGCTGCTTGATTTGCAACAACTACCAGCTGGGTAAGGGAAAAGGCGTAGGAGTTGAGATACTGCAATGCTCTGATTCCAGCATTCTGAATTCGATAATAGCCCGCAACGAATCTGCTCTTGTTGGAGGTTGAGCTTCATGCGGAGGCGGTGGGGTCCACTGCAATCAGTCAAATACTTTGATTTCGAATTGCCTGATATACAGAAATGTATCTCTTGAAGCCGGTGGTGGTGTAATGGCCGAGGGAAACTGCAATGTTACTCTGAACAGCAATACCATAGTACTTAACAGCACTGAAAGAGCTGTGGGCGGAGGCATCTGCACCCATGGTTACAACGGGGCCGCTACATTTTCAGGAGTTAACAACATAATCTGTTTCAACACCTGTGGTGGCACTAATTCCCAATGTGGTACAGTGTACAGTGGAGGCTCTACAAATCTTGCTTATTCCTGTATTTTACAGGACATGCCTGGAGTCGGAAATATCAATGACTCTCCCATGTTTTCAAATGCAACAGCAGACAACTACAATCTTCTGTATGGATCACCCTGCATTGATTCGGGGGATCCGTCATCTCCTTCTGACCCGGACGGAACCAGGGCAGATATGGGCGCACTGTACTTCAATCAGGTAGGCATTGGCAGTGCTTATGATCCGCTTTCCATCTTCGAAATGTATCCCGTTTCGCCAAACCCGTTCAATTCTTTGGCTAGCATTTCCTGCAATCTTCCATCTTACGGAAACCTGCGTACCACTGTATATGATATTTCCGGTCGCGAGGTATGCACCCTGACTGATCAGTGTCTCCCTTCCGGATTTCACAGCGAGATATGGGATGGCCGGGATGAATCGGGGCAGAAATTGCATAGCGGCATCTACTTCTGCAGATGTGAGTTCCATGGTACTGCACAGACAAAAAGATTGATTCTGATTGGGGATTTTCTTTAAAGAAACTGCACAACAGCAATGGCGGAGGTAGCAACTATCCTGTACTTTACAACCACATGCTTTGGCCATATCTTCGTATACGAGGGGAGACTGCGTAGGAACTGAATGGAAAAATCAGATCTGCTCCGGATTTTCCACAGCATGACCGAAGCCTACTTTCGGGTGGATGTCAGAGGAACCATTACCGATGTTAATCAACGGGCAGTGGAGATATTCGGTTACAGCGCTGCCGGTGAATTAATTGGGAAAAGACTCACGCGGGACTTCTTCCCCGACCCGGATATGCGAAAATCATTCCTTGAAAGTCTTAACAACGACGGCACCATTCGCAGCTGCACAGGTAAGGTGCGGAGGGCGGACGGTTCTTTCATAAACGCCAGAGTCAATGCAAGAAGGCTTGTTGATCCGGACGGTGTTGTTACCGGGCTGGAAGGCTATGTAAGTGATATAACTGAATCGGTTCAGGCCAACCATGCGCTGGAAGTCAGTAAAGAGCATTTTCATCAGTTGCTTAATTCCATACAGATGGGGATTGGAAGAATTGCCAGCGATGGGAATATTACTTTCAGCAACATGTTTATGGTTAAGATGTTTGGATGTTCCTCAACAGATGAACTTAGAGATAAAAAACTGATAGACCACGTTGTTCCTGAGCAAAGAGAAAACTTTACTGACAAACTAAGTAATGCACTTCATTCAGGCAATAAATCGTTTGAACTCCGCTTTGTAAAATGTGACGGAACCACTTTTCCTGCCATTGCAAGCGTAACTCCTGATATTGATGACAATGGCAATGTTTGCGGGTTTTTTGGTTCCTTTGCTGACATTTCAGAACTGGCTGCAAAGCGCGACGAATCGGCACATCTTACAAAATCACTGAAAGCCATCAGACGGGTAAACCACATCATTACCCAGGAGAGAAATCTAGATCAGATGATTCAAGACATCTGTGACGCTCTTATTTCAACCAGAGGGTATTCTTCTGCATGGATTTCTCTTTTCAAAAAAGGTACTCGTATTTTCGAGAAAACGGTCTCTGCCGGAATACCCAGGAAAAACATGAGGGAACTTGTTGAAACTCTGGAAACAGGGTCGGGATGTTACTGTGCTACACTGTCAATTAAAAAGAATACTATTGTCACCATAGATAATGTGCGGAATCACTGCGGTAACTGCCCCCTTCTGGGGCTGGAACCCGACAGCCGTCCGTTTACTACCACGCTTGTTGTTGACGATGCCGTTTACGGAGTTATTTCAGCCGAGCTTCCAATGAAGCTCAGCCTTGCTGCAGATGAGCAAAGCCTGTTCAGGGAAGTTGCCGATGATGTTGCCTATTCGGTTCGCAACATCTATCTCGAACGCGAGCGGGAAAGGGCAGCCCAAAAAATTGAAAATGCAAACAGGCAATTGTCTGAGGCCCTTAAGATGGCTGAACTCTCCGCCAAACGGGCAGAAATTGCTAGCAAAGCCAAGAGCGAATTTCTGGCCAACATGAGCCACGAGATCCGCACACCTCTTAACGGTGTTATAGGTATGACCGGGCTGCTTTTGGAAACCAGTCTCTCTCCAGAACAAAGGGAATTTGCTGCTACTATCAACGCCAGCGGAGATGCGCTTCTGTCTCTCATAAATGACATACTTGATTTCAGTAAGATAGAGGCGGGAAAACTTGAAATTGAAATTACCGGTTTTGACCTAAGGCTGCTTCTGGAAGGCATAACCGATATGATGGGAGGCCGGGCACAGCACAAGGGGCTTGAATTCATTTCGCTTATTGCTCCGGATATCCCGGCCATGGTGAAGGGAGATCCGGGCAGAATACGCCAGATACTGCTTAACCTCACAGGCAACGCTCTTAAATTCACAAAAAGGGGTGAAGTTAGTATTTCTGTGAATCCGGAGAATGAAACAGATACGCATGTTCGGCTCCGTTTCTCGGTTAGAGACACTGGAATCGGTATCCCGGCAGATAAGGTTAACAGCATATTCGAAGCATTTACCCAGGCGGATTCTTCCACCACAAGAAAGTTCGGGGGAACGGGTCTTGGTCTTTCTATCTGCAAAAGACTGGTTTCTCTTATGAATGGCAGGATAGGTGTTCTCAGTAAAGAGGGAACCGGTTCGGAGTTCTGGTTTACCCTTACCCTGGAAAAACACAGTGAACAGATAGCAGCCACTGAAACAAAATCCATAGCAAACACCAGAATTCTTGCAGTTGACGACAACTCAACCAACAGAAGGCTGATCTCCCTTCTTCTTGAGTCGTGGAAGTGCCGGTATATGGTAGTCTCTTCAGGTACTACTGCTCTGGAGGCCATGAAAAATGCAACTGCCTGCAACGATCCATTCAAAATAGCGATACTGGATATGCAGATGCCTGAAATGGACGGAGAGGAACTCGGTAAAAGGATCATAGAAGACGAAAGCATTATTACACCCAGACTTATAGTTATGTCTTCAATGGGAACCCGCGGTGACGCAGCCAGACTCTACAAACTTGGTTTTTCCGCTTACCTTACAAAACCGGTAAAACAGTCGCAGCTGTACAACTGCCTTACAACTGTTCACGGGCACAAACCAGAAAAAGGCAAACCACCTCTGATTACAAGACACTCCCTGAAAGAATCCCGAAAGAGAGCGGTAAAAATTCTTGTTGCAGAAGACAACCCTGTAAACCAACTTGTAGCGAAGAAAATAATGGAAAAGCTTGGCTACAGGTCGGATCTTGCCGCAAACGGTGCTGAAGCGGTTGCTGCCTTGACTAAAACGAACTACGATATCGTTTTTATGGACTGCCAGATGCCGATTATGGACGGCTATGAAGCAACAAGAGAAATACGCTCTGGAAATTCTGAAATACTTAATCGCAATGTTGTTGTTGTAGCAATGACCGCCAACGCGCTGAAGGGAGACAGAGAGATATGCATTAAGGCAGGAATGGATGATTACATAACCAAACCTGTAACCCCGGCAGCAATTTCACAAGTACTCGAGAATTGGTCCCCCGAGAAACAGGAAGAAAACGAATTTGGAATAGATGCTATTCAACCGGATAAAACCTTCAGGGAAGAAAAGCTGAAGGAAGACTTTGAAGGAGACATGGATACCATCCGCGAACTCATAGGTATTTTTGTAACAACAGCCGGAAACAATCTTGAAGCTCTGTCGGCCGCTGTCTCCGAAAAAAACAGTGGCGAGGTTAAACATATTGCGCACACCCTGAAAGGCTCTGCCCTCAATATCGGAGCAGTAAGTCTGCCCGAGGCCTGCCTGCGACTGGAGCAGCTCTGCGCTGACGGAAATCTGTCAAATGCCGACATACTACTGAAAGTAGTGAAAGCCGAGTTTGCGAAACTTACTGCACACTTGACTGAAATCGGATACAGATAACACACAGATGGGGGGCTTTCGCCCCCCGTTAAAACGGTAAACGCCCCTAAAGAGCCTGGGAAATAAAACTTGAGATCATGGGCAGGAAAGCTTCAGGAGAACCCATTACACCAGTGATGCGGTCGATCTCTGTTCCGCTGGCATCTGTAAGAAGAAGAGTTGGAATGCTCTGTGCCCTGTATCTCTGAGCAAGTGCAGGATTCTTGTCCACATCGATCTTTAAAAGGATGCACTGCGACAGAACCTCCTTGTAATCATCTCTGGAGAAGTAGTCTTCTGAAAGCATAACACACGGACGGCACCAGTCAGCATACATATCTATGAACACAGGCTTTCCGGTTTCTTCAGCAAGAGCCATTGCAGCATCAAAATCATCGTGAATCCACTCTACAGTAGCGGTGGCTTCCCCGTTTGTAACCTCGGCGGCCTGAGCCTCTTCCGGCTCTCCGCAGGCCACAAGGGCAAGTGCCAGTGTAACAGGCAGCAGATATTTCATTAGGTTCTCCTTTCGCTGGTTTGCATTTTAGATAGTTACGAAATATACAAACTTCTGTCCCTTTTGTTCCATGGAGGAAAAATGAGACCGGAAACTCCCCAGTTAACCGTGGACGCAATAATTGAAATCAACGGTGGAATTGTTCTTGTGGAAAGAAAATACCCACCTGCAGGCTGGGCTATACCCGGGGGATTTGTGGACCCGGGAGAAAGCCTTCTTGAAGCTGTCAAACGGGAGGCTCTTGAAGAAACTTCCCTTGAAATAGAGGTTCTGGAGATGTTCCACATCTACTCAAAACCATGGCGTGACCCCAGGGGAGACACTGTCAGTGCTGTTTACATCTGTCGTGCCAGCGGCATACCTGTTGGAGGAGACGATGCCGCGAAGGCTGCTGTATTCCACGAAAACCAGCTGCCTGAAAAAATAGCCTTCGACCACAGAGAAATACTTCAGCAGTACTTCCACTGGAGAAAAACCAAAGAAAAACCCGGGCTGGATATTTAGCTTTAGAGGTATAGAGAACTCAGACTTCGTCCTTCGTTGATTCTCTTAATAGCTTCTGCAAAAACATGTGCAACAGAGAGTACCTCTATCTTGTCAACTGGCCCGCCATTGACCTTCTCTGCTTCCTCTCTGTCGAACTCTACAGTATCAGTGATGAACAGTTTGGAGATAGGGCTGTTCTGAATTCGCTTCACAGCATCACCACTTAGAATCGGGTGGGTAATAAAAGCAAAGATATCTTCCGCACCTCTTGAAGCCACAGTTTCCGCACACAGGATAAGGCTCTTACCGCTGAGAATCTCGTCGTCTGCCATGAGTACCGTTCTGTCAGACAGATCGTCGAGCCCCTCAACAGTTCGTACAAGAGGGTTCTCGGAATCATCAACACGCATTTTTTTAACATAGCCTGTGGTAACATCAGGAGTTCCTCCTGAGTCCTGAATACCCTTTGCTGTGTGCAGGGCCAGAAAATCATTATCAAGAATGCTTCCTGAATCCGGAGCTACAAATGCCAGTTTTTCCTTACCCATAGACAGAATCTTCCTTATGAACACTGTGTTTGCATGCAGCTGATCAACAGGAATATTGCTGAACCCCTGGCTCTGGGGGGAATGAAGGGTCATGGCAAGAACTCTGTCTGTTCTGACTGCCTCAAGAAGCTCGAAGATCATCTTGGAGGTAATAGCTATTCTCGGTTTGTCTTTCTTATCACTTCTTGCATACGGGAAGTACGGAGTAACCGCTGTAATTCTGCCGGCACTGTCTTTCAGGGCACTGATCATCTGCAGTAATTCGAGGATATCGCCTGACACGGTTCTGTACGCACTGTTCTTGTCTTGAAAAACAGAGCGCTCTCCCGATTGAATTATGAAAAGATCCTTCTCTCTTACAGTTCCTCCAGGAAAATTAACCATAAGGTTTCCGTTGGAGAAATCGTGAAATTCCACAGGTTCCGGCTCGATACCGAGAATTTTACAGATGTTGTTTGCGAGTTTGGAGCTGGCCCTTCCCGAGCATATAGCTATGCTTCCATACATTCCGTACTTCCCCCCGGTTTGTTCTACTGCCCCAGAGCTGCCAATTCCGCTGCAGTTTCGTCAATTGTACCGAAAATAACCTGAAGCATTGCGGAGAAAGTCTCTAGCCCCACACCGTTTTCCGTAGAGAATGTGTAGGTACATATAATTTCTCCTGTTGTTAAATCGTGTTCAAATTTTACAAAGGGATAGGTTGCGTTGAGCTCTGCCAGTTTTTCA
>CAZRXU010000116.1:0-7302 GCA_964604135.1 uncultured bacterium
AAGGCGGAAGTGATGAGTCAGTTTGACAATGTAACTGTGATCAGAGAGGCAAATTTTTACTTTGACGGCAAAGTTTCAAGCAGAACTGTAGTGTTTCCAGACGGTTCAAAGAAAACGCTGGGTGTAATGCTTCCCGGTGAATACACATTCAGCACCAGCTCCCATGAGACAATGGAGATACTTGCAGGAGAGCTTGGTGTTGTTCTTCCCGGAGCAGATTTAGCGGTTTCGGTAAAGGGCGGTGAAACCTTTGAAGTGCCTGCAGGCACCTCTTTCACAGTAGCCGTAAAAACAGTAACCGACTACTGCTGCTCTTACTCCTAGAGCAGAGGGAATAATGAAGCGGGAGAATTTGCTGAAGTACGCAAAACTGTTTACAGGTTACACTGAACTTCGCCTGCAGGAGAATCGCACAAGCGAAATTTCAGTAGTTGACGGAACAGTGATGGGAAACAGCAGCAGTTCAGACAGTGGCGTAAGTGCCAGAAGTTACAGAGGCGGTTCATGGGGTTTTGCCTCCAGCCCTGAAACTGATGATGAGGCAATACAGCATGTTATAGAAACAGCCAGCAGAAACGCCGTATTTCTCGATACACATCAGAGAAGAGGTTTGCACCAGCTGCCTTCCAGCAGTGCCGGGGGGGAATGGAGCTACGCAACCGGGAAAGCTGCAGTTTCCAGGAAAGACAAGATCGATTTTGCAAGAGAAATAGACTCGTATGTTTCACAGAAGTTCAGCAGGCTGTCTTCAAGAACAGTGGTAATTGCCAATCTGAACATGGAGAAGCAGCTGATAACCTCCACAGGCTCAAATGCCTGTTCAATGGTTCCAAGATCCATCATGTATGTTCTTCTTACAGTAGACACGCCGGAAGGCCCGGTGCAGCTTTACGACGTAATCGGCGGCCTTGGGCAATTTGAAGATATTTTCGTAAGGCCGTCTGACTGCTACAGGCAGATTGATTCACTGTACGAGCACCTTCTTCAAAAGGCTGAAGGTGTTTTTCCGGAATCGGGGATAAGCCAGTGTATTCTGGATGCTGATCTCGCAGGTATGCTGGCCCACGAGGCCATTGGTCACACGACTGAGGCGGATTTTGTTCGAGGAGGATCTGTGGCGGCAGACTACATGGATCAGGTGGTGGCCAGCCCCCTTGTTACGCTTGTAGACTTTGCCCACATCGCCATGGGAAAAACCTGCCCGGTTCCAGTTCACATCGATGATGAGGGAACCCCGGCAACGGATGTTACCATAATCAAAGAGGGTGTTTTGAAGAGCTACATGCACAACAGAGAGTCTGCTTTGGAGTTTGGTGTAACGCCCGCCGGTAATGCCAGAGCGTATGCCTTCAGCGACGAACCAATTATCCGGATGAGGAACACCGCATTTCTTCCAGGAACATCAAGTCTTGAAGAGATGATACAGTCTGTAGACAGCGGTTACTACCTGATGAAGTCAAGCAACGGTCAGGCTGATTCCACCAGCGAGTTCATGTTCGGTGTTACTCTTGGATACGAGATCAAGAACGGGAAACTGGGAAGAGCACTGAGGGATACAACTATTTCAGGTGTGGCTTTTGATATGCTTAAAACTGTAACGGCTATTTCAGGTGAGATGTCCTGGAACAACGCCGGGATGTGTGGAAAGAAACAGAAGATACCTGTTGGGATGGGCGGCCCTGCCATAAAATGTATGGTAAACATTGGAGGCAGATGATGGCGGGTATGCTCGAAGTATCGAAGTTTTATATTGAAGCTGTTCTGGAATCAGGTATTCAGAAAGCACAGAGCAACCTGCTGTTCACAAGAAAGACCGAGCTGAACGCTGAATTCGGAGATATATCTTTGCTCAGAACAACAGAAGATGTCGACCTTTCTCTTGTCGGCATCACCGAAGGCAGAAAAGGTTCGGTATCAATAAACAAAACCGACAGAGATTCCATAGAAAATTCCATTGCAGAACTGGTTGAGATGATAGACGCAGGTCAGGCGGATCCGGCAAACGATATTGCAGAGTTTCAGCCGTCGGAAAGTTTCAGCAAAGGTTCAGAAGAGCCGGACATGGAACTGATGTACACAAGATTGAAGGCATTTCTGAAGCGCAGCAGCTCCAGGTATCCGAACCTGCTGCTGGAGCAGGTTGTTCTGAACCACACCGTGAAATACAGGTTTTTCAACAACAGCAACAGTGTTGATTTCACATCTATGCGAGGTGCCTACAATCTGATGGTGGTGTTCACAAGCAAAGACGGTTCAAACACATCTTCCTTCAACTATGCTTCAGTGTCTCTTCCGGATCTTTCCGGTGAGCTGCACACAGCAGGCGGGCTGGACAGACTGATGCAGCAGTCAACCGAACAAACTGAAACACAGATGATTGAAGGTAGTTTTGTGGGAGATGTAATAATTACTCCCGAGTGTCTGGGTGGCTTTGTTCATACACTTACAGGCTATCTTGGTGATCATTCGCTGGTAACACAGGTATCTGTTTACAAAGATATGCTGGGAGAGATCATCGCCGATGAGCGGTTAAGTCTTCATTCAAAACCAGTGGCGAAGGAACTTGCTGATGGATACTTTTTCACACCGGACGGATTCAAAGCCCAAAACACTACGATTATCAACAGGGGGGTGTTGAATACATTCCTCCTCAGCCTTTACGGATCTCTTAAAACAGGCGGTACAAGAGCGGTGAATTCCGGCGGATACTATGTGATTGACCCAGGAGACACAGACCTCAGTGACATGGTGAAATCCGTTAAGAAAGGTATTCTCCTGTGCCGGTTCTCAGGTGGAAACCCCAGCAGCAGTGGAGAGTTTTCAGGAGTGGCCAAGAACAGTTACTACATTGAAGACGGAGAGATAAAATACCCTGTTTCCGAGACAATGATAGCAGGCAACCTCAAGGACCTTCTGAATTCGGTAAAGAATATTTCCAGGGAAACAGTTAATGACGGCGGTAGTGTTTTCCCGTGGATAACCTTCAGTGGAGTAACAATATCGGGTAAGTAGAATGGAGCCACAGTGAAATACATACTTCTTCTATTGGCAGCAGTTACCGGTTCGTTTGCCCTGCAGTCATGCTGGGATGGCGTTGGCCGTGTTGTGGCTGTGGGGGATGTACACGGTGACTACGGTCAGTTTGTGAAGATACTGGAAGGGGCAGGGTTAGTTGATGATCAACTTAACTGGACAGGAGGCAAGACACACCTCGTTCAGATAGGTGATGTTCTCGACAGAGGCCCTGATTCAAGAGCGGTAATGGACCTGCTGATCTCGCTGGAGCAGCAGGCTCCTCTGCAGGGAGGGTATGTTCATTTTCTTCTGGGTAACCATGAAGTAATGCTGATGAAGGCTGATCTCAGGTACGTGCACCCGGGAGAGATTGAATCATACGGCGGCCTGAAAGAAATGGTTAGAGCCCTGCGGCCAGACGGCGAATATGGTAGCTGGCTGGCCGGGCACAACACGGTTATCAGAATAAACAATGCACTGTTTGTGCATGGAGGGATCTCGGCGGATTTTGCTTCCTTTACAGCTGATTCAATAAACAGCATGGTAAGAAGAGAGATCAGCGGTCACTGGTCAAACCCGTCTGGTGTTCTGTCTTCAACCGGCCCGGTATGGTACAGGGGGCTGGCGCTGGACAGGGGCAGTGATGTTGAACGTGCTCTCGAGGAGACTCTTGCAGTTAACTCAGCTGATATCATTGTAATAGGGCACACTGTAACAATTGAAGGGATCACAGCACGGTTCAGCGGCAGAGTAATTATGATAGACGCAGGGATGTCGGAGTGTTACGGGGGTGCTGCCCAGTTCCTTGAGATTAACAGTGAAGGATACAAGGTATTCCGGCTGTAAGAAAACCCCCGACCGAATGGCCGGGGGGTTCATTAGAACTTGCTAAGAAAGAACTAGAACGAGGCTTTGATCGATCCCCAGCTGTTTCTGCTGAGAGCATTCTCGTATTCTGCTGTTACTTCCATAACATCGGTGCGACTCCACGCCTGATCACTGTCCCATGCATTGTTGTACCAGGACCAAGTGTCTGTTCCGTTGAAAGCGACCTGACCGCCAAGCCCGGTGTTGTCAAAACCGATGCAGAAATAGTTGCCGCTGGCAATTACGATGCCTTCGGATGAAACATCGATGTAGGTGTATGTGTACGGGTCAGCAGCGGGATCTGAAATGACAGGAGTGAAGGAGCCGTGAAAATCAGAAGTGGTTACATCACCTGAAGGAGCATTCAAGCCACCAACATTTGTCCACACCAGCCAGCCGTAGTCGCCGGTTTCAGGACCGCTGCACGGGAACCCCAGCTGGCTAAGAACTATGTTGTGCCCTGAATCGTTCAGGATGGCTACTACAAACCATTCTCCCCATCCTGTGTTTGACCCTCTCTTGTCTGGAGTTATCCCCATGGTACCGCCTGAGTTGTACTCAAAATCAGCAGCGCTGGCGATAACAGCGAACGAAAGAACGATAACAAACAACTTACTCACAATTATACCTCCCTTGGAATTTTACACACGGTAACTCGGTAACACGGATAATAATACAAGTATCTGTGCGCTTGTCAATAGGTGTATGCAGGTGGTCGCCCAGGAGAGATCAGAGCTTTTGTTTGGGAATCTAAAATGTTCCTGCGCTTCTACTGCTGTAACAGAGAGAAAACAGGCTGTGTATATTCGCTGTTGAAGCTACACTCGAAGTTCCAGCAGAGTAAGGTGGTACATGTGGTTCTGGGAATAGGAATTGATACGGTTGATGTTGTTTCCTTTCGCAACCGTCTTGCTGACAGGCTTATCAGCGAGTTGTTTCTTCCCGCAGAAGTAGAGTACTGTCGTTCTCAGGCAAGACCATGGGAGAATTTTGCGGCAAGATTTGCAGCTAAGGAAGCTGTATTCAAGGCAATTGGAAGAGGTCTCTCTTCGGGCATTCGATTTCTGGATGTAGAAATTGTGCGAAACAGGGAAACAGGAGCAGTTTCTCTTAAACTCCATGGAAAGGCCCTTTTCTTCCAGCAAAGCCTTGGAGTAAAAAGGCTTCATGTTTCAATTTCCCATACAAAAAACAATGCGGTTGCCATTGTTGTTGCCGAGGGTGAATCAGTCTAGACATGGAAGAGCACTTGAATTATTTGTACTTGACTACGCGGTTGGTATGTAAACACAAAAAGGCTCGGGGAATTTCATTTGTTCAGGAATTCCTGCCAGATTGAGAGGAGCGATTTTGAGCAATATCGGATCCTATGAGAAGAGAAGAGAGAGCTTTAGCTGGGACATTGCAAAACAGGTTCTGGGCTGGAAGGAAGGCGAAGTTCTCAACATCGGAGCCATGTGTTCCGACAGAATATGTGCACAGGGTAAGGGTAACAAAAAAGCTCTTGTCTGGCAGGGTTTTGGCGGAAAGCAGAAGACCTACACCTTCAATGACCTCAGGGTGCTGTCCAGCGGCTATGCGAAATTCCTGCAGGATCTGGGAGTGAAACCGGGAGAGAAGGTCTGTCTTTTCATGGACAAGATTCCCGAGCTCTACATCTCTTTCCTTGGCGTATTAAAGATGGGTGCTGTTGCTCAGCCGCTGTTCTCGGCGTTTGGCGATGAATCGCTTGAGGTAAGGCTTTTCAGTGCCGACACAAAGGTTATTCTTACCACACGCAAGCATGTGAAGAAGGTAAGAAAGATACAGGACAGGCTTCCGGCTCTGGAAAAAATAGTTGTTGTAGAGGGTAATCCCAACAAGCTTCGCGATGAGGAAATCTTTTTCAACGTAGAGGATGCTCCTGTTGAAGACTTCGAAGTCTACAAATCTGAAAGTGAAACACCCTCTGTTCTTCACTACACCTCAGGAACCACAGGGCAGCCAAAAGGTGCCCAGCATGTTCACGGTTCAGTGTGGGGGCAGGCTCTTACCACATCCTGGGTGCTCGATCTGAAGGATGATGATATCTACTGGTGCACAGCTGATCCGGGCTGGGTTACCGGAACAAGTTACGGAATTATCGGACCGTGGAGCCTTGGTGTAACCCAGTGTGTGCTTGACAGCGGGTTTACATCAGCTGCCTGGTACCAGTTCATCCAGGATAACAAAGTTACAGTGTGGTACTCGGCACCAACTGCCATCAGGTCACTCATGCGTGATGGCGAGGAACTGGTCAAACAGTATGATCTCTCCAGCCTCAGGCATCTGGCATCTGTAGGAGAACCGCTTAATTCGGAAGCGGTTATCTGGAGCGAGAAGGTTTACGGTCTTCCTTTCCTGGACACATTCTGGCAGACTGAAACAGGAGCCATGATGATAACCAACTTCCCGGGTATGAAGATAAAACCCGGTTCCATGGGCAAACCGTTCCCCGGTATTGAGGCTGGAATCCTTGATCTTAAGACCAATGAGCCCGTTACAGAACCTGGAACAGTGGGGTTGATTGCCTTCAGACCGGGATGGCCATCAATGTTCAGAGAGTATGTAAAGAAACCGGACATCTACAGAAGCAAGTTTGTGGGTGCCGCTGAAGATGCAATGCCTCCGGAGCTTCGAACAGACAAGTCGCTGTGGTACGTTTCCGGTGACAGGGCAAGCTTCGACAAAGACGGTTACTACTGGTTTGTCGGCAGGGACGATGATGTTATCAATACAGGAGGCCACCTGGTGGGTCCTTTCGAGATAGAGTCAGCCCTTGTAGAGCATGAGGCCATTGCAGAGGCTGCCGCAATAGGCAAACCTGACGAAGTAAATATGGAGGTTGTTAAGGTGTTTGTTACCCTTAATCCGGGTTATGAACCTTCCGATGACCTTGAACTCAACATCATGAACTTCATCAGAAAACGACTTTCCCCACTGGCCATGCCCCAGGAAATTGAGTACACGGATAAGCTTCCCAAAACCCGTTCAGGCAAGATTCTGAGGCGATACCTCAAGGCTCTGGAGTGGGGCGAGGAAGCAGGCGATCTCTCAACACTTGAAGACGATTAGGCAATATCTTTAAAATAGAAAGGATCCATTATGGCAGACGAAATGAAAGACATGGTTCTAGAGTATGTGATTGATGAATATGTAGACGAGGACGATGACGTGGATGTAACGTTTGATACACCGCTTATCTCCTCCGGTATTGTAGACAGTTTCTCTATGGTGTCCCTGAAGGTGTTTCTTGAGAAGAAGTTCAAGATAAGCCTGCCGGACAGTGAGGCCACCCCGGAAGCTTTCGATACTGTGGACCGCATCTGTACTCTTGTTCGGAAACATCAGGGCTGATTGGAGGAATAATGGCATACACAGAAAAAGCCAGAGAGCTGTTCC
>CAZRXU010000117.1:0-7138 GCA_964604135.1 uncultured bacterium
CAATACTCCAGCGTAAGCCTGACGGGAAGTATCTTCCGGTTTACAGAAAATGCCTGAGCGGTCTGATGTGAAACGATTGCAGAAATATATACTCTTTGCCCTGAAATGCCAGCAAACTGAAAACCTATACGGGCAGGTATGTTAGACGGCCAAGCTCGAAAATTCTTCATAACATGCACCATGCCCGGAGAAACAGCTTATTCGGGAAACCTTGAGTTTGTTAGTGGTCAGTAGGGTACCGTTAAAACACACAGATATCAACTGCTCTGATCTTGTGAAGAACAGAATCGGCTTTCTACCACAGCGAGAACCAGCTGTCTTCAACGAATTGGTGAGGGATTACGGCACTGGTTACGCTGTTTGCGGGACAGGTAACTTGCAGAATGCACCAAAGTAAAAGATATTGGAAGAGAAGGGATCAGAAAGCCCGGGGAGAGGAATCCATGAAGGCAGTCATATACGAAAAATACGGCCCTCCAGATGTTCTGCATCTCAAAGATGTAGAAAAGCCCGTTCTTCTTGATGATGAAGTTCTGATAAGAGTTCATGCGGTATCAGTTAATGCATACGACTGGCATCTGATGAGAGCCACTCCATTTCTGGTTCGTCTGATGGGTACAGGGTTGTTTAATCCAAAACCAACAATCCCCGGAGTAGACATCGCCGGGCGTGTTGAAGCAGTCGGCAGAGCTGTTAAACATTTCCAGCCTGGTGATGAGGTGTTTGGAGCCGTCGCCAGGAACAGTGGTGGTTTTGCCGAGTATGCGGCCGCCTCTGAACGCGGTTTGGTGCTTAAACCGGCCAACCTGTCTTTCGAGCAGGCTGCTGCAGTACCCATGGCCGGAATTACGGCCTTGCAGGGTCTGCGCGATGCAGGACAGATTCAGCCTGGGCAGAAGGTCTTGATCAACGGGGCATCAGGTGGAGTTGGAACATTCGCAGTACAGCTGGCCAGGTATTTCGGGGCAGAAGTAACTGCTGTATGCAGCACCGATAACATGGAGATGGTTCGATATCTGGGAGCGGAATATGTGATAGACTACAGCAAGGAAGACTTCACTCAAAACGGCAAGCAGTATGACTTGATTCTGGCAGTGAACGGGTATCGCCCACTTTCAGCTTACAGAAACGCTCTAACCTCCGAGGGCAGCTATGTCATGGTGGGTGGCACTAATTCTCAGATATTCCAGGCGATGCTTCTGGGGCCGTTTATGTCAAACAGAAGAGGCAGAAGAATAGGTGGTGTATCTGCAAAAAGAAGCCGGAAGGATCTGCTGATTCTGAAAGAGCTTCTTGAAACAGGTAAAATCATACCTGTAATCGATCGATACTTCCCGTTCAAAAGGGCGATTGATGCCATGCGGTATATTGATGCGGGGCACGCCAGCGGGAAAGTAGTTGTCACAGTGACCACGATTGCACAATCTGGAAAATGACAGGTAAGGAGACGACCATGATAACTGAATTGCGTGAAGGAGAAGCGATTATACAGGAAAGCGCCGCCAATTTTCAGAAGAACATCGAGACCGTTGGAGGCAGGCTTTTTCTTACAAACCGGCGCCTCGTTTTCGAGGCACACAGTTTCAACGTTCAGGGCGGTATCACCGAACTGGAGCTGTCAGTTATTAACTCTCTGCAGCCGTGCTGGACAAAACTATTTGGGCTCATACCTTTGTTTCCCAATTCTCTTGCCGTGCTTACCGAACAGGAAAAGGAATTCCGCTTTGTTCTGTCCAACCGTCAGGCATGGATTACCGCAATTGAATCTCAGCTCAACGGATAACTCTGCATCACAAGCCAGGCTTGAAACGCCTTATGGTTTCCAGAATTTTAGTAGTCTTGCGGAATAATTACAGAGACTTATACCCTCCACCCGAAATGCCAGTAAATCACTGGTTTTTACAGTAACAGTATTGCAGTGTCAGGCTCATACCGCTGATCACACATTCATCTTAACCCCTACACCTCCACTGCATGTCTACATTTGTTTACCCTACATACTATGCTTTAATCACTTGACTTATTGTACCTTGCATTATATTTTCATTATGGTATTCGCTTCGTATCTTAACTGTAATTGATAGCCATTGCAATCTTGATAAGAGAAAGACATGAAAAAAGAGTATACCAAAGACTCGGTTCTAATAAAATTGGTTTATTTCTGTAACAGAAAAAAAGAGGTTTACTTCAAACGTTCTGATGTAACTGAATTTTTACAAAATTCAGAAGTATTTGATATTCCAAAGAAACAGGGATTTGATGGAAACCTCTCGTATTTCGGATACGATGTTCAGAATGATGGTGACGGGCAGAGGATTCTTTTGCTCAGAGGTGATTCTTTAAACAGGCAATGCTTATTAGGGGAATTGAAGTTCGAGATTATTGGGGAGTCTGTCTTTGTGGAATCAAGTGTTGAAGAGGTTTTTGATGAAATAGATTCTTTAATAGATAACAAAACATATGAAGCTAGTCTTTTTAAAATAAGAGAGAAAGTTAATGCAAAATATGGATTCTCTCAATTTTCGCGTACTTTATACGGCAATAAGAAACTATTTACAAGGGATAATATATACTATTATTACCCCAGAATGCTCTTCGATACTAATCGTAACAGGATTGTCTATCAGACCGTTTCATATGATATTTTATCAAGATTATCACTAAATATTGTTTTTCCCATCTTTAACAGACGAGATTATTCAGATAAAGCCGTAATATTGCCTACAGATACCATATTCTATGATCTACAGAAAAATAATTGTGCCAGTGATTTTTACTACTTCGTCGAGGAAAACGGTGTTATTAGACAGGTCGACATACATAATTGCTCTTCTATGAATTTACTAGGACTCATTAATAATTATAAGTATGATTTATCTGATAAAGGTACGACAACTAAAATACTCTCGAATGTTCGCTTGAATACTAGTACTTTGCGTACATTAGCATTGATGCGTGATGATAATAAATGTTTGTTATGTTCTGTTAATGATTCAAGATTGCTCATTTGCAGCCATATACTTCCATGGAGCTCTGGAGAGTCTCGTCTGGATCTGAATAATGTGCTTACACTGTGCAGTATGCACGATGCATTATTCGATAGGGGATTTATTTCTTTTGATAACAAAGGCAATATCCTCTATTCTAAAGAACCAGTATTGGAAACAGAGGCATTAGAGGCGATTAGAAAAATCACGGCAAAAAGAATTGTTTTCGACAATGATAGTGTTTTGAAATTTGTAAGATACCACAGAGAACAAATTCTCTTAAACTAATTCCATCTGGAGGATCAGTTGAGCAGCATTTCTTATCTTGATGCTGATGAGTATTCAGCAACGGAAAATGAAGATTTTCTCAATAAGCAAATAGTAACCTACATCGGCAACAAAAGAAATCTGTTGAATTTCATAGGTAATGGGTTGAACAAAGTAAGAAACCGTTTATCGAAAAATCAACTTGACATATTTGATGTTTTTTCCGGTTCCGGAGTGGTTTCCAGATATTTTAAGAAATACTCAAATCGGTTGATAGTTAATGATTTGGAAATATACTCGGAAGCAATTAATCGCTGCTATCTTGCTAACAGATCAGAGATAGATATGAATGTGCTGTACGATCTGTACCGGGAGATTACCTTCAAACTTGAAAATCAACCATTACGGGCAGGATTTATTACTGATCTCTATTCTCCAAAGAATGAGGAACGAATACTGAAAGATGACAGGGTTTTCTATACTAAAAGAAACGCCATGTATATGGATACTGCAAGACAATACATTGAAAGCATACCAGGTGAGTACAAAGATTTTTTCCTTGCTCCTCTACTGTCTGAAGCTTCCATCCACGCAAACACTTCCGGTGTTTTTAAGGGATTCTACAAGGATTCCAGCAAAGGTGTTGGGAAGTTCGGCGGGAACAACGGAGATGCGCTGCTAAGAATTTTAGGAGATATACACATCCCATTTCCTGTTTTCAGTAATTTCGAGTGTGCAGTGGAAATACACAGGGGCGACTCAAATACTATTGCGGAGTGTATTCGTGAGGTAGACGTTGCTTATCTGGACCCCCCATACAACCAGCACCCCTATGGCTCCAACTATTTCATGTTAAACCTGATAAGTGATTACATCAGGCCAGACCGGATAAGCAAGGTTTCAGGGATACCAGCAGACTGGAACAGATCCAACTACAACAAAAGAGCAAAAGCAAAACATTCTTTCAGAGAATTAGTGCAGAAGCTGAATGCAAAATTTTTGTTAATATCATTCAACTCTGAAGGATTTATCAGTTCGAATGAAATGGTTGAGATATTGCAGAGTATTGGGGAAGTGGAAGTATTGGAAACAAAATACAATACTTTCAGGGGCAGTAGAAACTTAAGGAACAGGAACATCCATGTTAAGGAATACCTGTATCTTGTTGAAAAGAAGCAGTCTTGTAGCAAACTGCAGGCAAGCTCAGAAATACTGCTGTCCTTATGAACACGACAAGGCACTGATTTATGCGCATAGCACCGCTATGTAATTGAACCAGTAACGCCGCTGGAGCTTGAAAGAGCGAGCAGAATGCGACAGTTATTCCCTGACAGGTCTAGGAGCGTGTCCGAGAATAGTACACTGGCATTTACATCCACATAATCGGCCACAATACGCGCGTATTATCATCAAATAGCGTTGCCATTATCTTCAAATCCGCACGCATTCTGCCTCGATCCTGCGGCGTAACTGTACAGAGCTTATTGTCAGACACGCTCCTAGGCGAAAATACAAGAAGGTTGTTGAAAATAATATAGAAACATGACTGCACATCAAAGCTGTTTCCTTTGATTTCTCGGTAATTTCATTCACGGAAGAACATCTCCCGCCTTTAATCTGGCTTTTACGTAGTAAATAGTAGTATTTTATGCTGATTTGACAAGTCGGCTTTACGTAAAGTATACTTGTCATGTGTTGATCGGAGGTTGTAAATGAAGCTTACCGTTAATCGACTGAGAGAGAGCAGAATGGAAAAGGGTTTAACCCAGGAGAAGCTTGCAGAAATGGTGCATGTATCCCGCCAAACCATCAATTCAATCGAAGCAGGCAGATATGTTCCCTCTCTTAAACTGGCCCTGGAACTGGGTCAGTTATTCAACTGCTATGTTGAGGATCTTTTTAACATTTCGGAGGTAGAAAATGTTCGGTAGACCTGAATGGTTCAAATATCGCAGTACCGGTTGGGGTATAGCCCCGGATACCTGGCAGGGATGGACTTATCTGGCGGTATTCGCAGCTGTCTTTATTGCCCTGATGACTTTTCATGTTTCAGAGAGTGTCAGGCAGATTCTGGCAGGTTTTCTTGCAGCCCTGCTTGTGGCAGACTCTGCTGCCATCTGGGTTCTGCTTGGCAAGCACCAGGACGAGCGCACCCGTCTCCATCAGCTTATTATAGAGCGAAACTGTTCTTTCGCTGCTGTTCTCTCTGTGGTTGCTGTTATTGGATATAGAATTTTCCATAATCGCACTGATACGTTTCTGTTCGATCCGCTTCTGCTTGGTGTACTTGGGGTAATGGTACTCACCAAGCTGATTTCAACGATCTACCTTCGTTTCAAAATGTGATGCCATGCACCTGCTTTGCTTCGCCGGGTAAACACACTTGATTGCTCTGCCTGAAGGAGGTATTCTCCGAGCATACTGCAGATAAAGAGAAATAAGTTGGTGTCACAACGCAATAGCCAGGCAGAACCGGTTTTAGATATTGGAAGCAGTTATAAGCGAAACTTTGAGACTCTTGCTGTTGGTTCCATTTACAGTTGTTCTGTTTGTGTATTTATTCAAACGAGCAAAAAAAGAGATGTTAACAAGTGAAAACATCCTGTCGGGTATCGGGAAGCTTTTTTCTGCCACGCGCTTTGTACAATGCAGTTTACAGGGAAATATACGTTAACTTCCAATACGACAGGAGAACAGTGTTTTGATGCATTCCAATACTGTAATGATGCTTTCAGGCAAAACTGCATTTGTCTTCCTTACCCTTGTTTCATGCATGTGCAAATTTTCAGACCCTCATACCAGCGCAGTTTCCGGTACTGATGTTGAGGGAACTGATGTGTTTCTGTCTGTGGTTACAGACAGCGATACACTGAAGAAATGGAAAGACTGGGCAATGGGATGTGATACCGGGCTGTGGGAAAGCGATTCGACCCATGCCGTTCGGCTTACTCTTGTGCAGACATACGGAGGAGAGGACAATCCTGACCCTCAATTCTTTTCAGTTAAATGGATGCAGATATCCGGAGATACTTTGTTCATCGCCGACAGGGTAAGAGAGTGCCTGGTGTGCATGAATTCGCATGGGGAAGTGCTTTGGGAATATGGTGAGCCCGGTGAAGGCCCCGGACATTTCACAACAATCGGCCCAATTGCTGTTTCAGACACCTGGATTGCAGTGTGCAATATTGAGGGAGACAGGGTGGAACTGCTTACAAGATCCGGGGAGCTTACAGAAGTATTCAGTATTCTGAACCCCTTGTATGTTGAAGCAGTTAATTCAAACAGTTTTGCAGTTCTCTCAATACAGGCTCCAGGTGGTGACGTACACCTGTTCGATATCAATGATGGTCATCTGGCTTCTTTCGGTGAATGCCCGTGGCAGGGTGGGGAATTTATCCGGAGGAGTACAAACGCCTTTTCCGCTGTGTGCCTGAACAACCGGTATCTGGTGGTAAACCACTTCTTTGAATACAGAATAGTTGTGTTTGATGTACTGGAACAGAAAATGGTTGCCGAATTTGCCAGAAATCATCCTTCGGGAAACCTGCCTTCAAGTTCAGTTACGCAGTTCGATGATGGCTATACCTCAGGTACCTTCTACTTTGTACTTGGAAAGATGTTCACCGGCCCTGAAGGGGCAATCAATATCAGACTTGACGCCATACAGAAAGACGGTACGGTCATCAACAGCAACTCAACAATCGGCCCGGCCCCGGTTACTGTTATCGACAGGTACAGTCTGGCTGGTGAATACCTGGACTCGTACTGCATACCGCTGCCGAATTGCTCGGCATTTGCGTACTCAGATCCTTACCTGTATGCAGCGCAGTCTTACACAGGAACGATCTTCCAGTTCAAAGTAGAGTAGCCATCCGGAAGTTGTG
>CAZRXU010000118.1:0-7135 GCA_964604135.1 uncultured bacterium
TCTTTCGGTTAAGCATTTTTACTATCGTAGGTAACTGCTTAATATATAACGAATTACGGCGCTTTTGTCAAGCTTTGCGCGTTGTATTATTGGCCATTATAGCTGGGTAATCTGTTTTCGGATAGGGTCTAGCTGAGCGTAGAGCTCGGTAAATCCATTCATTCATCCTCTCCCGTCAACCTCATTCGCTTGTTTCCAGTCAGCAAAGTCATCTGATGAATGGCTATCCTGTTGAGTCGTTCCAGCCGTTCATGTTGTGATAACCCTTCTGCGATAAACAGAGCATTGAGGTTTTCCAGATTGGAAAGACATACCAGTTGAGTGACATCGGCTTCATCGCGTAGATTCCCTTTTTTTCCAGGATTAGCATACCGCCACTGAGCTGCAGTCACACCAAAGAGTGCGAGATTGAGTACATCAGCCTCACTGGCATAAATCAGCGAAGTTTGCCGCTTGCCAAGCATGGGGGGAATCAAATGTTGCTGGATAGCATCTGTATGAATGCGATAATTGATTTTTGTAAGGTTGCGGCGAATATCCCAACCGAGCGTCTTGCGTTCATCCTCTTTAAGCCGCTGAAACTCCTTGATAAGATAGAGTTTGAATTCTACAGATACCCAAGATGCGAATTCAAAAGCAATATCCTTGTGGGCATAGGTTCCACCGTAACGACCAGATTTGGAAATTAGCCCAATGGCCCCTGTCGTTTCAATCCAATTCTTGGGGGAAAGTACAAAGTGATTGTACCCTGCCTCATTTCTAAACTGGTCGAATTCGACCAGTTTGAATTCGGGATTGTGAAGCCTTTCCCACAAGCCCAGCAGGGCAATGGTGTTTTTGTTTCTGAGCCAGTTTTTTACAATATCAGCCGGAGCATCAGGATTCTTATGTTTTGCAATATCAGTCAAAGATATAAAATCATCGTCTTTGACACTGTAAAGCCGTATTTCCTTGTCTAACACATCTATTTTTACCATAGCTACTCCCCAAACCCCAGCAGTTCCAGATTCTTTTTAATCGTGGACTCTAGCTCATCGGCTTTGGCGAACTGTGCGAAAAGCTCAGTAGACAATTCTTTCATCTTCTCTTCAAAAGGAATGCCGTCATCCTCAACTTCTTCCGCACCCACATAACGCCCAGGAGTTAACACATAGCCGTGGCCTTTGATCTCTTCAAGTGAAGCAGCCTTCCACCAGCCTGGCTTGTCTTCATAGTTACCGTCTTCATTTCGCCACTGATGATACACACCGGCAATGGTATTCAGGTCTTCCCCGGTAAGTTCACGATGCACACGGTCAACCAGTGTTCCCATGCGACGTGCGTCAAAAAAGAGTGTATGACCTGTTCTGCTCCTGTAACCGCGCTTGCTGTCTGCCTTTTTCGAGCGGGTAACAAACCACAGGCACACAGGTATCTGCGTAGTGTAAAAAAGCTGACCGGGCATAGCAACCATGCAGTCAACCATATCTGCCTCTATAATTGCCTGGCGAATGCTGCCTTCTGTGTTGGTACTTGTAGACATAGAACCGTTGGCCATAACAAAACCTGCAATGCCGGCAGGCGCAAGGTGATGAATGAAGTGCTGTATCCAGGCGTAATTGGCATTGTTAACCGGAGGCATACCGAATTTCCACCGTACATCCTCTCTCAACCGCTGACCGCCCCAGTCGGACATGTTAAACGGGGGATTTGCAAGGATGAAATCGGCTTTCAAATCCTTGTGCAGATCGTTTTGAAAACTGTCGGCCTGGTGCTGACCGAGATTTGCGTCAATTCCCCGGATTGCAAGATTCATCTTTGCCAGTTTCCATGTGGTGGGTTTGACTCCTGACCATAAACGGCAATATCACTGAAACGGCCTCCATGCTCTTCCACAAAGCGTTCCGACTGCACAAACATTCCGCCGGAACCGCAACAGGGGTCGAAAACACGGCCCTTGTAGGGTTCTATCATTTTAACAAGCAACTGCACCACACTTTGAGGTGTGTAGAACTCGCCTCCGCCTTTACCCTCGGCAGCTGCGAAGCGACCAAGAAAGTATTCATAAACGCGACCCAGAGGGTCTTTCACACCGGATTTCCTTGCCTGCAGTTCAACACTGCTGATAATATCAACCAACTCGCCCAGGCGTTGCTTATCAAGTGTCGGACGCGAGTAGTTTTTGGGCAGTACGCCTTTGAGAGAAGGGTTTTCTTTTTCGATGATCACCATGGCATCATCAATAATCCTGCCAATAGTCGGCTGTTTTGCCTGCGCCTGGATATTCAGCCAGCGAGCTTCCTTCGGCACCCAGAATACATTTGCAGCTTTGTATTCATCTCTGTCTTCCGAATCGGTGTAGTCGCTCTTCTCTGTAGCCTTCAGGGCATCATACTTCCCTTGAAAGGCATCTGAAATGTATTTAAGAAAGATTAGCCCAAGTGTGACATGCTTGTACTCGCCCGGATCCATGTGCCCGCGCATTTTGTCTGCCATTTCCCATAGTTTGTTCTCAAACCCCAGGTTGGCTCCACTGTTACTATTCTTATTACTCAAGCGTCATCCTTTTCTCTGTTTGCTTTCATCAATAACAAAAAGATTTCCATCTAGCCGATCTGATACCTCAAAAAGCTTAGTGCATTCTATTCATTCAAATGTACAAAGTGCTTCAAGTCGGCAGACAATAGTGAAATGGTCACGAAATCGATTGTAACCGTTACACGCAATTGATATTCTCTTCCCTACTACATAGCAATAATTATACAACTCCATCAGAAACACGAACCTGATTATCGTAAATAAGTATGCGGTGCATTATGCTTCGGGTCAAGTGTTTATATCTTGTTATTCCACCTAAACACATTCTTCAGACTTGTTGTTCTACAGGCTTATTAATGTGGAGAGGTGGAAGCGGGCGGAGGCGGGACCATGGTTCAGGGGGAAGCCGATGCCGGCGTTGACGCGCAGGCTCCTGTTGTTCCTCTTATTCCCATGACGGGAGTTGGGTTTGTGTTTCCCCCGATGAAACCTCCAGGAATACAAAACTGATTGTACGCCCAAGGGGAGGGGAGAATTAGACCCTCCTCAGATTCATGTATTCAAAACTGTTAATATCATCCTTCAGGAGGGAGTATGTGTATTTCAGCAAATTTACACAGTTGCCATTTCTTCCGGCAGAAAACAAGCATACAGCAATGGCTTTTTCTTCTTCAAGTATGTAAAATGTGTTTTGCACGTCTTGCTCCCGAACAGTACTCCGGTACGCTACAGATTACTGTAGCACATTCTTCAAGGAATCTGAACTACTTCGTGCAGTAAAGAACAATTTCATTATCCTGATGCCCGTTGCTCTCTGTTATCCAATCGGTAATGCTGAAACCGGCCAGATCGGCTTCTCTTCTGATGCCTGAAGGTTTACCATAGAATCGCCCGGATACCCCATTTCTTACCAGGCATCTGCTTTCAAAATCAAAGTACTGCATCAGGCTCTTCGATGGATCCCCGCAAAGCGCATTGAGAATAAACAACCCGTTTCTCTTAAGAACACGGTAAGCCTCAGAGAAAAACCTGTTTCTGTCTTGCCCAATAATGCAGTGAGAACAAGATGCATCAACTACAACATCAAAGCTGTTTGCCCGGTACGGTAGATTTACAACACTGCCAATCAGGAACCCTGCGTCAGATTTCCTGTCTGCAGCTTTTCTTTTCGCCCACTCAATTGCAGTGGGAACAATATCAATTCCGAAAACCATATATCCCCTGGCTTCCAGCTCAAAAGAAATACTGCCATCTCCGCATCCCAGCTCCAGAACACTGCCTGAGTGAATTGCCTGCTTGCTCATTCCTCTGCTGATTATCGAAATTGACTTCCGAACAGAGTCTTGCGTGCTCCAGCCTGTTCTTCCCTCGGCGATTATTCTTTTGTAGGCTCTTTCATGGATTCCTGTATAGTCTGTTCTGGCATTCATTATTCGCCGGGCAACCGGCAAGACCAATTCTCAAGTTTTATTACAGGTTTATTCAGAGACTCTGTGCACATTCTGTGCCCCTTAAAAACGATCTGCAAGGGATTGTTGTTATTTTCTATAACGAAATATGATGCAGACTTTCCTTTTTCAATCTTGTAAATTCGAGATTCCGTTTTTAACACTCCGTTACCTCTGCAGGCGGAGTCAAGACTATCCAATATTGATTTGTAAACAAGGGAATGAGTCATCTGTTTTACCAGGACAACTTCAGCAGACACAAAGCGTTTGCAGAGAAAGGATTCACCAACCTGTTCCAGTTCAACAACACTGGCATTTGCGTTCTTTGCCTCGGTTATGAGTTTGAGAAACTCTCTTTCAAGGCATCCGCCACAGATCATCGATGCAGACATCTGCTCATATCTCTCTGCAAGCAGGCAAAGCTCTTCATCAACATTGTGTGACTGGTGTGCATCAGCCAAAACACCATGGGCATCTTTAAGCGCGTAATCCAAAACACTGTTCCGGTAACCTGCTATGATCAGTCTTGTTAGAATACCTGGAAGTGGCGGGTTGGCATTCTGAAAGGATGTTTGCAGATCATTGCCCTCAGAGATGCTCTTGCAGATTGACAGAGCACACTGGTTTTCAGAATCAGAGCCGGCAGCACCAAGCGTTTCAAGAGCATTTATAAGCCCGGTTGAGACTACTCCGGTTCTTAAAACATGAATCAGTGCAGTTGACTCCCTGTAAGACAATTCCTTCATCTGTCTTCCTTCTCCATTTATTCCTCGAACCATGGGTTGACCCCACTGTTCCTGCTCATACTACCACGCGTTATCCCCTATTTATGTTCTTTTATCTTCTGAATTTTCCGATAATACACTGAAATATGTCAATGAATATCTGCTTTCACCACATGGTCATATTCCCAGTCTTCCCTATCACAGCAAAGATTGTGCAACTGCATTATAAATCCAGTCACAGAACTCATAAATAATTATGCTGTGTATTGTGCTTTAGGTCAAGTGTTTATATCTTGATATTTCATCTAAGCGAATACTTAGACTGGGTGTGCTACAAGCTTATTAATGCAGAGAGGTAGAAGCGGGCGGAGGAGAGGCCCTGGTTCAGAGGGAAGCCGGTACCGGCATCGAAGCGGAGACCTCCTGTTGTTCCTCTTATTCCCAGACCAGTGGAAACAGGGTAACGCATTCCCTCTTCTGCTGTTTTAAGGGCGCCCATGTCTGAGAAGATATAGAGCTGTGTCTGCGTTTCGCCAAGTGAAACCTCCGGGGAGACAATACCCCAGGCACCTGCCCGGAATGAATCTTTCACATAGCCTCTGAGGGTGCCGTAGCCGCCCAGCCTTGTTACCATGGATGGAAGCCATTCCCCACTGACAATACCCCCTGCATTTACTGTTACGCCCATTCCAAGCATACCGGTGTATGCGTGATAGCTCATCCTGGTTTCTGCTCTTGTAAGCAGGTAGGTGGAATCTGCTCCGGCGGCACTTCCAGCCTTTGTGGTTATTGATCCTCTAAACCCGCTTCTACCCTGGAGGCACCTTGTTGTGTAGTCTACAGCTATACCGGCAGAGCCGTACCGGTAGCTTTGTTCCGGCTCACCTACAGGCCAGCTTTTCCATGTGCCGCCACCGCCTGATATGTCTGTGTTTCCCAGGCTAAGGATTACCGAGCCCGACCATTCCCTGATAACACTGCCGCTGTCGGGAACCTGCTGTTCGATCTCAGCCTGAGCTGAAACAGGCGAACCCAGTATCCACGGCTCTCTGTACAGACCTGCCGCGTCTACACCTCCCCAGTCTACCGCCGATGCTGAAAGCTCCAGTCTGCGCCCAGTTCCCATGATGCTGGTAAACACTATCTCGCCACCTCCTGTAAAGCCGCCTGCGCTTGAGAAATCGAGGTCGCCAGAGAACCATCCAGGAGGAGCTTCCTGAACAGGAACAAGCAGAACAATGTTTCCGCCGGGGCCAAGGGCCACTGCTGCCGGGCCTGCTTTTTCAATAAAGGGATACCTCTGAACTGCACTCAACCATTCAGTTATCGGTTGCGGGTTGTAGAGGGAACCAGGATGCAGATCCATCTCGCGCAGCAGTACTGAATGGTCTGTTCTGACAGAGTCGGGGAATCTTACCTCCTCAAGCTGAGCGTGCCTGCCTGGAACTGTATTCACCACCAGAGTGTCCTGGTGAGAAAAGTACATTGCAACAGCCGCGAAGGGGTAACCCTCCTGCAGGTACCACTGAAGGGCATCATCCCTCAGTTCGGCAATCTGCTTGTTTCCAGCTTCAACTGAATCCGGAAGCAGCGGGAACGGAGGAGCTCCGGTGATCTTTACAGCTACGGCAGAGAGGAATATGGATAGCAGTACAGCTGTCATCAGAAGTTCACCGTCCCTTCAAGGCCGCCGCGCTGACTCCAGATGTCATCTGCAGGCTTTCTACCCCAGTAGAACAGCGTTACATGGAACCACCTGTTCACGTTTCTTCCAACTGAAAGCCGGGGCTCAAGTGTCCAGCCTTTCTGCCTGCCGTCGAAGAACCACACCGGAACGGGTTCTTCTCCAGGCAGATACCACGAAGTAAACCTTCCGGAGGCTGTCCACCCCCCACCGTTCATTGAGATGTGCGGCTCGATACCCCAGCTGTTTATGTTCAGATTTCCATCTCTTTCCCTGCGGTTCTCACCTGAAAGCCTGATACCTGCGTCGAGGCCGAACCCGGTGATAATTACAGGATCAATGCTTCCGCCGTTCTCATCCGTTTCCCGGCTGCCGTAAAGTGTTCTTCTGCGGTAGGCCGTTGAGGCTGTCAGCTCTATCTCCAGCCACTGCTCCGGTTTCAGCAGAGGAATGATCTCAAGTTTTCTGTAGGTTTCTCTGGTATTGCCCACACCGCTGTAGTCTTCAACACGGTCAGAACCGGACACCCTTGCTGCAAGTCTTGCCAGTGTACTGTTCTCCCAGGAAAGCCAGGGGGCCATGGAACCGTTCCAACCGCCTGGAGTGGTTGTGTCAAAAGCTCCTGCCAGTGTGTAGGTTTTCAGCTTATCACCCGGGTCGGAGGCTGAAAGGGAAAAACTACCGTCTATTCCCGCTGACACTGCTGAATCCGCCCAGGAAAAGCCTCCTTCAAGAGATGACTCAAGAACTCTGGTTTCCCC
>CAZRXU010000119.1:0-7109 GCA_964604135.1 uncultured bacterium
TCACCAGTTCAAGTGTCTGCATTCTGTCATCTTCAGTTTCTCCGGGAAGCCCGAACAGCAGGTACACATAGTTTCGTATTCCAGCCTGTGATATCGACGCAATGACCTTCCGGGCAGTGTCTGGCAGGAAGCCCTTCATGTACCTCTGCAGTATACCGCTGCTACCGCTTTCGGCTCCTGTCTGAAGCATCAGACACCCTGATTCTGCCATGTCATGCAGAAGATTTCCCCTTAGCCAGCCTCCCTGTGGTCTGGCGAATCCATAGAAGCCCGAAGTCTTTTCCCTGAACAGCGGAAGCAGTTCGTGGATTGTGCTCACGGGAATTGCCGAATCTATAAGATGAACAACGGGATTGTCCGGAGCCCCGGCAAGAACCTTTTTAAGGTTACCTACAGGAACATTCATGAAGGGTTTGTTCCGGTCAGGGCAGAAAAGGCATCTGTTCCATGTACACCCGGTGGTGAGCGGAAAGGGAATCACCGGTCTGGAACTGAAGTAGTTCCATCTTTCCGCAAAAACAGGCCATTCAAGCTTCGAGAGAAACGGTTCATCAACTCCGGTCAGCGAGCGACCGTCGTCGAACGCTATTTCCCTGAAACACCTGCTTAGAAGTTCAACACCGCGACCGGTATCTTTCAGTGCTGAAACCAGAGACCCTCCCACTGTAACCTTTATTCCGGCCTGCTCAAGAAGCCAGGCTGTCTCTACTGCCGCAGGAAGTTGTGACAGGTAGGCGAGTGAAATCAGGGCATGGTTAAAAGTTCCTCTTGTGCGGTTAATCCAGAGGTTCAGATACTCACTGAAGGGGGTTGAACCGCCTTTTGCAAGGGCGATAAGAGTTAACGGGGAGTGTGCAACACCTGGTGGAATACTGTCCATGAGGGAAAGATGCCAGCCGGGAAACTTCCTGCTATAAAGTTTTAGAACAGACTGCAGTACTCCGCACGCACTTTGGTGTTTGTGCGGATTGTAAAATTCTGTTCCCGGAGAAATCAGGTATTCAATGGAAGGCTGGCAGTTCGTGTAGCCTGTTTCAGGAGCATGTTCCAGAAACAGCCACCTGAAAAAGCCCAGAGACAGATCATGAATGGGTGCCTGTATACCTCTTGCAGCAAGCCCTCCTGAAAGCATAAATGCCCCTGCAGGTACTTCTGAAGGGGTGATTATTGGTGGGGAGATAACAGCTTTTCGATTCATTCTGCCTCTTTCGGAATAAGGGGGAAAGATAACACCGGGGTGAATCGTGTACCACTGGTATGGCTATAGAACAGAAAAGTGAATATCTTACCGACACTATGACAGGTTTACTTATTAGTGTTCTGCTGTGTACGTCTGTTTCCAGCAGTGACGATCAAACAGTTGTTTCCACTGCCGAGCGGTTGTTTTTTCAGGGTGATTTCCAGCAGTGTGTTGAGCTGATTGATCTTCATTCCTGGGCAGGTGGAGCCATGTGGAGCAGAGCAGGGCTTATCAGGGAACTCTGCGGCACAGGGTGGAGCGTTGAGTGCCCGGTGATGCTGGCAGATGGTTACAGCCTGTACACATCCACAGTGAATATTTCCGTTTCCGGAGAGCTTAACCCGGGAGACTCGGTGAGGGTGGTTGTTCCCGTTCCCGCTCTGTTGCCATGGCAAACTCTTTCAAATGTTCCTTCCGTGTCGTTCAGCGGAATATCCGGTTCTTCTGAAGTGTCAGATGGCTGGCTTGTTGTGGAAGGTGTGTCGGAAGGCACATTTTCGATAGTATTCAATCAGCAGGCAGTTGTTGATCCTCCTCCCTGGCCGGGAGTACATGCTTCCGGCTTTGAAGAGGCAATGGTACCTTTTCCCGGTGAAGATCCGTTTCTAGACAGTTGTCTGAACACGGATATTTTCTGGGCAGGGGGAGATGCTGTATACATGGAATCGGTCATGCTTGCCGCCGGGGTTCCTAACCCCATGGAACTGGTGGGAAGGGTAATTGATTTTATCTCCGATTACTACAGAGATTCTTTTCCTGCCACAGAGCAGACTCTTTTATACCCTGCGTCTGAACTTGCAATACAGAACAAGATGTTTAACTCTTTTACAGGGGCTGCAGCAGGGGCCGCTTTCCTCCGCAGGTGGCAGATACCTGCAATTGCTGTTCCCGGGTACTGGAACGGTACCGGTTCTTCAGGTTATGTTCTTGCCGCCTACATCAAGCCGTTCGGCTGGATGATAGTGTCGCCTGTACCCCGGGGATTTACAGCCATGGGAAGCATGGAACCGCCGCGTGTAAAGAGCTGGTTCAACGGCCTGCCAGGAATCAGTTGTTGTGTTGAATACCTTGGCGACAACGGTTTGTGGTATGCAGTGCCTGTTAATTCACCGGAGTTTACGCACAGCGTGGAGATCTCATCTCAGTGAATGCGCTTTTTCAGTACGATTTTCAATTGCTTAAAATTGTTAACCTGAAGCTGGCCGATCCGACCCTTTCCAGAATAATGCTGGCTGTTACAGACAAGCACAACTGGTACCCGTTTATTGCTGTAGCAGTTGTTCTTCTTTTATTTGCAGGCAGAAAACTTCCCCACAGGGGGAACTGGTTTACCAGTGTAAATCCAAGAGTGTTTGTTCTCGGTTTGATTCTGTGTATTGCCCTCACCGATCAGGCGGGAACCCTGCTTAAGCACAGTGTACACAGAACCAGACCAAACAGAGATGAAGCTGTTGCAGCTCAGCTCGACTGCCGTCTGCACACAGGCGGGAGAAGAAGTTTTCCCTCAAACCATGCGGCTAATTCAGCAGGTCTGGCAGTGTTTGCATCGCTTGTTTATCCGCCTGTTGCCGTACCTGCTCTTGTGTTCACATTTGTTGTGGGGTTCAGCAGGGTGTATCTGGCTGTTCACTACCCTTCTGATGTGATCGCCGGATGGATGATAGGAGCTCTTTCAGGATTTGTTGTGTGGCTTGTTCTGCGAAAAAAACTTGGAAGAACAGGTATCACCGGATTTGCCAATATGTTCCGGTTCCACCAGCATCAGGTTACAGGCGAGCCCGGGAGAAACTGGGTAAAAAAAAGCTGGACATCTCTGGACGGATATAGTGTAACTGGATACCTCCTGGAAGGTTCTGAAAAACTTGTGGTTTTTGTACACGGGCTTGGAGGTGCCATGCTGTCCCGGGCAGAACTTGGTGAGAAGCTAAGAGAAATGAACGGTGCTTCGTTTCTTCTGGTTCCCCTGCGTGGAACCGATGGCCACCCGGTAAAACTTGCCACAGGCGGTGTAAACGAAGTTCATGATATTCTGGGGGCATTGAAGTTTGCCGTTGATTCAGGTTACAGAACACAGAATATCGCTGTTTACGGTTCATCTATGGGCGGTTCTGCTTCCATCAAATCGTGTTCTCTTGCAGGGGAACTTATTCCAGCCGGTATTGTTGTTCACGGTGCATACAGTTCCTTTTTTACCTCGGCTGTTCGCAGAACGGGGAAGGCAGGACAGTTGCTTCTTAAACTTCTTATGCCGGGCTGGGCGGTACGAAATCTTACGAAGTTCAAGCCGGTTTTCTGGCTTTCGTACTTAGACAGGCAGTGTGGAGTTGAGTATATATACGGAGATGGGGATAGAATATCTCCTCTGGAAGAGGGTAAATTAATGGCTGGTGAAACACGCAGTGATGTCTGCAGAGTAGTCGTAATTGAGGGCTGCGGGCACCCCACCGGAAGAAACGCTTCAGAGGCTGCTCTTCTTGTTGTGCTGAACCAGTCTCTGAACAGAATATGGAACAGGTGATTGTTGATGAGCATATACAAACAGGCAAATGAACTTTCCATGGCGCTTTCCTCGCTGTTGAGGAAGATGAAAGAGTCCATGGGCGAGGTGGAAGGTGTTCCTGTTGAGAACCGCGAAGAGTATTCCCAGTTCCAGTCTCTGCTCACCACTTCTGTGTTTCTGCAGAGGGATCTCGACGAATTTCTCGACAAAGCAATGACTGTCGGCGATCAGGATCGCGAGGGTCCTGTGGAAGTTCTCGACTTTTCAAATGAATGGGAACGCTTCGAGTAAAGCTACGAGCCGTATCTTCTCTTCGCATACCAGATCGCAAGTACGCCAATTACTCCTATTGCCAGCATTACTGTTACTCCCATACACAACGATTCCCTGCGCCCTATAGATGCCCCTTCATCGATGAATACGGGTATAACTACCCAGCTGTAACCGCCGGGATGCCATTCCAGAACAGACTGACCTCTTACGGAGCCAATTCTTCCCCCGTCCATCCGCCAGGTCCATCTGCTTTCAGGGAACACAACTCTGTATCCGCTTTCAATATCCTCCAATGTTCGGTCACCTGGGTCTACCGACAGGCTGGTTCGTGAGTTTATTATGCCTGTTATCGTATCCGGGTGAATGGTGTTATCGCCTGGAAGCTGGCACTCAACCCAGATCGCCGCAGGAGAGGAAGCAAGGGTTGTCAGAAACTCCTCCGGGGTATCAGCCTGTACTCCGGTTGATGCTACAGCCACACAAAGAGTAATAATCAGAGACAAGACATCCTCCATTCATTGTTGGGTAATTTATAAAGGAAATACTGTTAAGCAGGAAGTGGTATTCAGCTCACTTTCATGGGTGAGTACTCAGGTATTGCGTATGACACAGGGATGCTCTTCTTTGCAGTTAGAACAATTCTGGTGTTGCAGTAAAGAGGCAGTTCCACAACATCATATTCACCTCTGCAATTGTTTCTCCGGGCTGGTGCCGCCAGGAATGTCTTTAGCATTTGAGGCAGCACCCTGGAGTTAGCGGAGGAAGACGATGCTCCCTCCGCTTGCTTTTCAGTTGGAAAGAGAGGAGAGGCCGGCAGCAAGCACTTTCAGGGCGTGATCTATCTGCAACCTCATTGCTTTCTCTGTAATACCCGATGAATTGGCAGCAGATTCCGGTTTTCCCTGCCGGATAACCCGGGCAAGATTCTGATTAACAATAATTGCCAGTCCGTGAACCATTGCCCAGACTGCTCCCGCATTCAGTTCAGCCGGCATACCACCGGAGAAATCCATCAAAATCGTTTCAAGTTTGAGAAAAGCGTTGTCTGAGGCAGACCTGAGTTCATCCTGTACAGGGTTATGATACCTTTCAGGGGCAAACATCACACCATATATACCTGGATTTGCGAAAGCAAAACCCAGATAACCTCTGCATAGTTTTATCAGTCGCTCCTCAGGGTCTCCGGGGGGAACATCCGAACATGCCACTTCAAGCATTGCGAAACCCCTGCAGGCAACTGCTGTAAGAAGGTGCGACTTGCTCTTGAAGTGTCGGTAGGGTGCTGTTCTCGAAACTCCAGCCGAAAGGCTGAGATATCTCAGGTTAATCTTTTCAGGCCCGTCCTTTTCGATAATCTGAATAGCCTTTTCTATAAGGACGTTATGCAGATTACCGTGGTGATAACTGTGTTTGTTCATAAATCTCCTTATGAACGGGAACATTCTCGAACAAGTTGACTATGTCAACATACAGTATGTTAGCATTGTCAACATCGAGGAGGTAGCAATGAAGATTCTACTCGTGTACCCTGAGTTCCCGGATACCTTCTGGAGTTTTAGACATGCATTGAAATTTGTCGGTAAAAAGGCCTCAATGCCCCCCACTGGTCTTCTTACTGTAGCCTCCATGCTTCCGGCAGCCTGGGAGAAGAAGCTTCTGGATCTGAATGTAGACAAGCTGGACAGAGAAAGCTTGGACTGGGCCGATGTCATAATGATCAGCGCCATGAATGCTCAACTTGAATCTGTTGAGGAAATTATTAAGAGAAGCAAAGGGTGCAGTGCTAAAATTGTTGCAGGGGGTCCATTATTCTCGGGAACTGTTGAATTGTGGACTAATAGAATTGACTGTATTGTTTCGGGTGAGGCAGAAGGTTTGATGCCGAGGCTGGTGAGAGATCTCATTTCAGGTGAGACTAAATCTGTATACAAGGCTGATGCCTTCCCCGAGTTGAGCAATACCCCTCCGGCAGATTGGTCACTCGCTAATCTTAAGAAGTATGAAACTGTCGGTATTCAGTTTTCGAGGGGATGCCCTCACCATTGTGATTTCTGCAATATCACTGCTCTTTTTGGCAAACGCGTCAGGATAAAATCAACTACGCAGATTCTCCAGGAGTTGAATGAACTCTATAATCACGGTTGGCGTGGCGGTGTTTTCTTTGTTGATGACAATTTTATCGGGAACAAGGCTTATCTGAAATCCTCTCTTCTTCCAGAACTGGCTGAATGGAGAATGGAGAGGTCTGCCATTTCTTTTCAAACGGAGACTTCAATACTTATTGCAGACGATACTGAGCTACTCGAAATGATGACTTCGGCAGGGTTCGTAACAGTATTTGTTGGGATAGAGAGCCCTGACGAGGCTAGCCTGAATGAGTGTGGCAAAACTCAAAATACAAGACGAGATCTGCTGGAGGATATCCGCAGAATCCAGAATGCAGGTATTCAGGTTCAGGCTGGATTTATAGTAGGGTTCGACAACGACGATCCCTCAATTTTCAGGAAGCAGCGGGATTTTATTCACAAAAGTGGAATTGTCACTGCTATGATAGCTATGCTCCAGGCACCGGAGGGAACAATTCTTTTCGACAAGATGAAAGCTGCCGGTAGAATTACCGGCCTTATGAGTGATGGAACTGACGGCAATACGAACATAATACCCGCGATGGGCCTGGAGGCTTTGAAAGCAGGGCACAGATGGCTGGTGAATTCTTTGTACTCACCTGTTGAATACTATGATAGGGTCAGAAGGTTTCTTACTGAGTACAGGCCGGTGAGCAAAATACGACAAATTGTATCAATGAGGCACTTGATGGCTGTCTTCAGATCTGTTGTGGAGCAGGGTGTTCTTGGAAAAGAAAGACTGGAATACTGGAAACTATTTTTCTGGACTTGTTCCAAAAGACCCTCACTTCTTCCGCTTGCCCTTCGGCTGGCAATCTACGGACATCACTGTTCGAAGATCACAGAGCGTCTATAATGGTCGTGTTCAACAGCTTAAGCATTTACGCTTGACACCCCCTCTGCAGAGCTTTAGAATGGGGCTCGCGCCGGTACAGGCGCTTGATGTTTTTCAGTACTGAGGCGGTGTTTC
>CAZRXU010000120.1:0-6933 GCA_964604135.1 uncultured bacterium
AGAACAACATCAGAAGCCCCGGGAACCTGAAGGAAACTCATGGGCTTTACTCCGTCAAACCTTATGTGACTGTACGAATTATCACTTACGAGAAGGATGTTGTTCGTTCTGGCGAATTCCACCATCTTAGCCATCTGTTCAAGGGTAACAACAGCCCCTGTGGGGTTGTTGGGGTAGTTCAGGAACATGACTTTTGCTTCTCTGAGAACAGCAGGTGGTATTTTCTCAAAATCCGGCAGAAACCCGTTTTCTCCCAGCAAAGGAAGGTCAACAGGTATTGCGTCGGCAAGTATTGCCGAGGCCCTGTAAACAGGGTATCCGGGATTGGGTATTAGAACAAGATCTCCCCTGTTGCAGAACACCATGGGTATATGGGCAATACCCTCTTTTGAACCGATGACTGCAGCAGTTTCACAATCAACACCGAACTGGCTCTTCATCCATCCTTCGCAGGCATTTCTGTAAGACTCTGATCCGGCTCCATCAGGGTATCTGTGATTTGCCGGGTCGGCCAAAGCCTTCTGCCCTGCTGCAACGATCTCTTCAGGTGTCGGCATATCGGGGTCGCCTATACCAAAATCTATCAGATCGAGCCCCCTCTTTGCCGCTGCTTTCTTCTGTCTGTCAAGCTCGGCAAAAAAGTATGGAGGCAGCTTGCTTAGTCTTTCCGAGGCACTTATCAGTGGCTTCTTCTGCATGGGATCTCCTTTTCAGTTTTGATGTGCCGAATATATGGTAATCAGAACAGATCCACTGTATCTGTAATGCGCGGGTTTAAACTGATACAACTCTGTAAGTACAAACCTGTTACAGTTTACTAGCAGAATTGTATCCCTGCTGAAGATCAGGAACATCAATAATCCAGATGGATGTTCCCGCTGATTCGTCAGGATCTCCCGGACATGATTCAAATGCAATCCTGTTTCCATCAGGAGACCATGACGGAGCTCCATCGTATCCTGAAAAGAAACTCAGTCTGGTGGAGTTTCCCCCTGCAACAGAAACAATGAACAAATTTGCAGAGTCCAGACCGCCTTCATCAGAGCTGTACACGATCCACTGACCATCCGGTGAAAATGATGCATCAGTTTTATCGCCAGAACCAGATGTAATCTGTGTCTGATTCGTTCCGTCTGTGTTCATCATCCAGATGTTCCACTGCCCGCCTGTATACCGCTGATACAGAATAAGATCACCGGCTGGTGACCAGTTAGGTTGCCTGCAATCAAAGGAGGCATCTGTCAGCGCCGTATAAGGTTGTGATCCGTCTGCTTTGTACCTGGTTATAATTCCGTCATTTTCAACATCCAGAACATGAGACTCGAAAACAATCCACTGACCATCAGGAGAAAATGAAGGCTCGTATGCAACTCTGTCTGCTCTTTCAGTGAGCTTTACCTCATCACCAGGTACACCGTTCTCATCAATTACGTAGATCTCGTCATGGGGAGCTCGCGTAGAAGCAAATACAATTTTGTCTGATGCTCCGTTCCACACGGATCCTGGCAGGCTGATATTTCCTGTACCGTCTGACACCAGCGTTCGCTGGGAATTATCGCCCAGATCAATCACGAACAGATCTGCCGGCTCAGAATTGTATCCGGCTGTAAACCTTGTAAACAGCAGTGATCCTCCGTCTGGAGACCAGGCGGGATTCTGCAAACTTCCGTTTTCAGAGATACTTACCAGAATTGCTTCATCCTGCCTGTCTTCACCTGACTGTGAGCCAGGATCCTCAGGTGAATCACCGCAGCCTGCTGCAACAGCAAAATAAACATACATGAACAACGATACAGGCCTGCAGACAAACCTCATAATACTCCCCTTGCAATTAACACTGACCTATACAATACAAACCGCGTAAAGTACCCCACCAAAACTGTACTTTCAATACCAGATTGAGCAAGATTTACATAGCGGTCTCAGAAGAGAATAACCTGTCAATACTAAAATGACAATCCTAAACCAGCAGGAGATTATCAGGGATATTTCAAATTGTTCTCTGTGTTCTGATCGTTACTGAAGCAATCGCTTTTTCAAAAAGACTTCAAAAACAGCAATCGCAGCAAGACTTCCAAAACCGCTTGCCATCAGATCAAAAACATCAAAGGTGCTGCTTGCACCTGTGTACGGAGCAATCTCCTCCACTGCAAGTGCTGCGAACACCAAAACTGATATTCCGTAGAAAACCAGCCTTGCTTTCTTCAAACTCATCCTTCCTGCGCGAATAGCTGCAAAAGGAAACAAACTGATAATCCATGCAGCCATGAAGTTAGAGAAACTTCCTGTTAATACTCCGACAATTGCAGTGTGCCCGTATGCCGGACGAATGTATGTCTTGTTAAAGGAAACAGATAGAAACAGTACTGCAAACAAAACAAAGTTGGCTGCAATGTACTTTCTGTTTTGCAGGAAACGGTTGTCAGTTGTCATTACGAATTCCTTTCAGGCAATTTAACCAGCAGTGGAAGTATAATTCAAAAAGGTCATATCAACACAACAGCAGCACTGCTCAATTTGTTGACCGGGCTGCAGTCATGCGGTATTATCACTTCCAGCACCATCTGAAAGTAGGAAATACTTTGGCAACAGTTTCTTCTCCGTTCCTGCAAATTGAAGGTATATCAAAACACTACGGAGATGTTCAGGCACTTAAGGATATCAGTTTTGGTATTCGCCAAAGCGAGATTCTGGGGCTGATAGGACCCAACGGATCAGGCAAAACCACCCTTCTGGAAGGTATCGCAGGGCTGATACCGCTTAATGGCGGCACAGTTCTTCACCTGGGGAAAACTCTTCCGATTCCAAACAGAAAACAGCAGATGTTCTACCTTCCCGACGGGATTACACCCTATTCCGAGTTCTCCGTTTCAAGAGTACTGAAATTCTTCAGCAGACTTTTCGGTGTACAGACAGACCGCATGAACACATTCATCGCACAGCTCGGGCTTGAACCTGCTCTGGCAAAAAAGGTAAAAGCCCTCTCCAAAGGCTTCAACAGAAGGTACCTTCTGGCTGTGGCACTGCTTTCAACTCAGCCGCTGCTTGTTCTAGATGAGCCATTCGACGGCCTGGATCTTCGACAGATGCTGGGGGTGATGGATATTCTCAAACAGACCTGCTCTGCCGGAAGAACCCTTCTGCTTTCCATCCATCAACTTGCAGATGCCCAGCGCATATGCGACCGGTTCATTCTGCTTGATGGCGGCCGACTGCTTGGGGCAGGAACACTGAAAGACCTCCGTACGCAGGCCGGGATTACCGAAGGCGGTCTTGAGGAGGTTTTTCTTGCTCTCACATAGCGTTCTCAAACCACTGTTTCAGAAGGAAATACACAGTCTTTTTACGGTGAAAGCCATGTGGATAATGCTTATCATCCTTTCACTGCTCACAGGCTACAGCTTCGTACAGGCGGTCAACCTTTTCTCACAGGCCAGCAGAACCGCACTGCAGTACCCGGAAATGGCAAGGGGAATGGATCCGTTCAGAGGTGTGTTCGTTCCCTGTTTCGGTGCCCTGTACCTTGTTACTACACTTCTTTTTCCCTTCACAGCCATAAAACTCATCAGTTCTGAAATACACAGCGGCAGCCTGAAGCTGCTGGTGCAGTTACCACTAAATCTCCGGTATATCATTGCCGTAAAGACAGCAACCCTTGCAATCGGATGGCTGCTTGCACTGGTTCCCGCTCTCTCGACAATTGCAGCATGGGGAATGCTTGGCGGGCACATCTATCTGCAGGAAATCCTTAACCTTGTACTGGGTTACACTCTGTACGCTCTTGTTATAACAGGTATTGCTTTCTTCGCAGCCTCTGTTACAAGCTCTACTGCAACAGCAGCAATACTCACACTTGCTTTCACTCTGGGCTCATGGGTGCTTGACTTCGCAGCAGGCAGACAGAGCTGGCTCCACAGCATATCTGCAGTTTCCCTTACAGCCCTGCTGCGCACCTATGAACACGGTCTGTTCTCTCTCTCCGCAACAGGCCAGGCTCTGATTGCAGCTTCGGGATTTCTTGTTCTTTCATCAGTGTGGCTTAATTCCGGCATCAAACTCCAGCGCAGACTCTTCATCAGTATACTTGTCGTTCTGTCGTGTATTCTGCTTTCATTTCCTGTTTCCAGTATCAGGATCTTCCACGATACAACAGAAAACCGCAGCAATTCCTTCAGTTCGGCAGATGAAACCGCACTGAAACAAATGGATAAGCCGCTTACAGTAACTGTATACCTCTCAAGGGAAGACAGCCGCAGGCACGATTATGAAACAAACATCCTCAGCAAGCTTCAGCGAACAGTCCCCGATATTTCAACAGTTTTCCCCTGCGATTCAACTGGAAGCCTGCCGGGCACACAAAACGATGACAGATACGGTATTATCGAATACGACTACAACGGCAGACACGACGAAAGCTGGTCAAGCAGCCCCGGTGAGGTTCTGCCAATACTCCATCAGCTTGCCGGTGAGACGGTAACATTCAGTGAAATACAGAAGTACCCGGGCTACCCGATTGTTACTGATGCAACACCTTTCAACACCTGGTTTTACATAATTCTACCAATGGTATACCTATGGCTATGGTGGTTCACAAACAGACTTCCCAGAAACAGGAAGAAGGAAACGCAATGAACGGAAAACACATTCTTAAAACAATCGTACTGCTCGCCATTCTCCATATGGCAGCCTGCGGAGCTGAAAGTGAGCCGCAGCAGGCTGTACAGCAGAACACACAGTCAACAGATACTGAAACTGAAGAAACACCCTCGGTAGAAACACTGGAGACAGCAGTTTATTCCGCGGATCTCGAAGACGAACAGGTGGGTGCCGGGCCAGTTTCATTCATACCGGTAGTGGGTTTCTGGACTGTGGGCATAGATGACAGCAACACGGTTCTGTTCCTGGACGGCAGCAGATGGGAACAGGGTCAGACTTCGGCAAACATAGCAGAGCAGGCCCGCGAGCTTTACGGCGACCGTTACTCTGAATTTCTGGACAATGTTCAAGCTTATGCCTACTACCCTTTCGCAATCGCTGCAGAAGTTGATAACTTCACAGACGGCGAGATCACCCTCCGCTTCAAGAACATCGCAGGAAGAATCGATCAGAACGCCGGAATACTTTTTGACCTTAAACCCAACGGAGACTACTACACCCTCAGGGGCAGCTCTCTAGAGAACAACCTTGTTCTGTGGCGCGTTGTGCACGGCAACCGCAGCTCTGTTGAATGGATCCGCAACACTCCCACATCATCGAACCAGTGGCACGACCTCAAACTCACAGTCAGCGGCAGAGAGATAAGGGGTTACCTCGATGGGCAACTCTACCTTGAATACACCCTTGAAGAGCCTGTTGAAGGCAGGGTTGGCGTGTGGTCAAAAGCCGACAGCCAGGTGTATTTCGATGACTTCACAGTAACTCCGGAACAGTAACCGGAATATTTGCAAACACAGGAGAGAAGCGGAACACGAAGGGTGCATGAAGTTGACTGTCAGAATGTGACACAGCGGATACTGGAAGGGATTCCCGCCGGGGAACCGGCAGTTTCTGATAAGAAAACCCTTTCAGAAAAAGGCGCAAGACAATACATGAAAAAGTGCTGAGTGCATTGCTCTTGATAACCCAAATGCTTCCTGCACCTGACCGGGAAAGTATTTTCTTTCATTGAAACGCTGAAACATTATCCGGACCCCGTCAGACACCCACCGGAGCTTACCGGCACCCGGTACAGAAAATTGATCATCAACCCCTGCCGTGTGTTCTACAGACGCCCCCTTCTACAATACCGAAGGGGGCTCCTCCTGTACTGATTTACTTAGTACCCTGTCAGGGAATAACTGTCGCATTCTGCTCGCATTATACCGACATAAATCCCATGACAAGGTACTAGTTCCCAACTCTCATTATACGTACTGAAACAGTACCGCACCCGGTCTTCAGAACCAGGTTGTATACGCCAGGCGGAAAACCGGACAGATCAAGAACTCCCTCATCCAGCATACTGAAACCGTGTGTTATCTCCTGGGTATTCCGCCCGCTGAGATCGTAGAGATACAGACCGTAGCTCTTAGCTGCAGGCAGTGAAATATTGTTGGAAGTTGTACCTGCAATCGGGTTCTCTCCCACAGTAACTGCAATTCCTCCGACTAAAGAGAATTCAGATTCCTGTATTCCGGTGATGGTTTCTCTGGATATAAACCTGTACTCCGGCATCAGCTCTGTGTCATCTTTCCACGCCACCCAGTATCCACCAGCGTCATCAGAAGAAGACAGCCACTTGCCCCTTACGATCTCTCCCCAACAGTTACAGACGGGATAACACCATGTAACAAAGAAACATCCCTGCGCTTAATAACATCAGCTCAGAAATGCACTACAATACTGATGGATAAGCGGGTTTTGAGAACTTGATAACCCTGGGAGAAATCATCTCTTCTGGAAGTGGGCCGCTCTTCGTGATTGTTTCCAGGTAGTTCCGGAACCCGACAAATATGGGCTTAAATTTCTGTACCCCTCTTGTTAGAATTGCTGTGGGTACTACACAATCGGGACCTGAGGCAGGAATACCCTTTGTTCTTGAGGCAGTCAGCACAAAAAAGGAATCTCCCAACTCATTCAGATATTCGTCTGCGCTGCCCATCCATTCCAAACTGTTTGAGCCGGTTACACCATTCTGATAATCTTCACCGTACACTGCAGCGCTGTAGTACGCGGCTTTCCCGGTATTAGTGTGATCCACACCGTACATAACGATAAATTCATTGTCATACATGGTAAATGACCCAGTAGACATATAAGCCGTGTCGCGGCATTCACCATACATATTTCTGTTTGCCTGAAGGGCCTGAATACCCTCCTCAAGCCACTGATCGGTTGTGTATTCAGTAGCCTTCCAGCCCTCGGCCTCATACCTGTTCAGTATTGCTTCTCTTA
>CAZRXU010000121.1:0-6635 GCA_964604135.1 uncultured bacterium
TAGCCTGCAGACACATAACAGCACCGCTGTCCGGCATTCCAAGAGCTGAAAAGATTTCTCCGCCGGTTATGTAGTATTCAGCCCTGAGGCTGTCACCTCCCACAGGCATAAGGGTGTCAAAAACCGCTGAGGCAAGTTCAGAATTACCCGACTCAATGTAGGCTTCGCACAAAAGAAGCCTGCTGAGCATGAATCTGCCGTTGTCGTGAGATGAAACATCTTCAAGAGCTGCTACAGCATCGTTGTACCTGCCCAGTTCCATGGCAGCCCGGCCCAGCCCCAGTTTCGCCATATCCACAAAAGACGGATCATCCGTTATGACCGCAGCAGAGGCGAAAGAGAGCATTGCCTCCTGAAAGTAGCTTGTTCCGCTTCCTGTAAGCGATCTCTGCCCCCGCAGAAGCAGTGCGTTTCCAAGCAGAAGCTGTGCATCATCGGCCCACCTGCTTCCAGGATATCTTGCAAGCACTTTACCGGCTCCGGCAACAGCCTTTTCAAGAAGATCTTCTTCGTACTGAGACGGATCGTCGGGATGCTCCCTGGCGTAATCAAGAGCTTCCTCATAGCTCGACCTGGCATTGTAGAATGTGTTGTAGTACGCGCATCCACCCAGCAGAAGAACAAGAACCAGAATGCTAATTCTTAACAAATTCGCCCTCCCTGAATATCTCCCGCCTGAACCACACCCGAAGAACTTTCCCTGTGAGCTGTGTGCCCCAAAAGGGTGAATTCTTTGATCGGGAAAATGTATAAGAATAGTTCCACTTTAACTGCGGATCGAAAAGAACCATGTTCAACGGCTTACCTGCAGCAACCTCAGGCGGCGGAATGTCAAGTACACTGGCAGGTGCCGTTGTGAGCATTTTTATGATGTCAACAGTGCTAAGTGTGGTCTGTTTTCCCAGCACATCCAGTGTAACTGGCAGCAATGTTTCCAAACCTGTTATCCCGAACGCTGCAGAAGACAGCGGCTGTTCCTTGCGATCAGCAGTATGTGGAGCGTGATCGCTGGCTATTGCAGTAACCATTCCTTTCCCTGCCATATCAACAACCTTTTTCCTGCTCTCCTCCGAACGCAGAGGGGGATTCATCTTGGCAACAGCCCCCATGGTTATCACAGTCTGCTGGTTCAGTGCCAGATGATGAGGTGTAACATCACATGTAACCCTGAGCCCCTGTTCCACCGCATTTTGAACAAGTTGTATACTATGTGGAGAAGACAGATGTGTCAGATGAAGCCTAGCATCTGTACCCGATGTCCGAAGTACATCAATACATCTCTTTACATCCTGAAACTCCGCCTGTTCGGGTATTCCCTTTTCTCCTGTTTCAGTAGAGGCAATACCCTGATTAACACTACCTCCTGCAGCTATCCGGGTAACCTCGGGGTGTTCTATCACAACACCGTTAAACACTGAAATGCGGCGGAATGCATCAAGAAGAGCTTCCCGGCTCTCTACAGGACTTCCGTCGTCGCTGAAACTGGTAATTCCTTCGCGGGCAAAGCTCTCCAAATCGGTGCATGTGTTGCCTTCCCTGTTAACTGTTACGCATGGCACAGGCTTGATCTCTGAAAGACCAAGGGAATTACCGCGATCTCTCACGCCAAGCACCATGTGAACTGAATCCATCACCGGAATGGTGTTTGGCATCATACCCACAGCGGTAACACCTCCGGCAACTGCCGCTCGAAGGCCGGTTTCCAGGGTCTCGGCATCCTCGTAGCCCGGGGTTCTCAGGTGTACATGCATATCTGTCAGACCAGGGAGCAGCCACAACCCGGATGGTTCTTCTGAAGCCTTTCGTATCCACACAACCGACTGTTTGCTAACAGCGATATCAACCACGCCATCAAACCCATCAAGCGGGTTAATCAGTCTTACACCATGCAGTATTTCCACTGCGGTATCTGTTTTATCAGTCAGAATAATCCTTCCCATCGTTTGTTGCTGAACCGCCATCGGGAGCATTTGCCGCCGAGGAATCACCTCTCCTGGCAATTATCTCTCTGGCAGGCGTGGGGTTCCAGTCTTCTCTCTCAACAATGGATTCAATAACCTTCGAACCAAGCCCCACGGAACCAAATGCTTCGAAGAACCTGAGAGCCCACTTCTCTGTTTCATCAAGTATCCGGCTGCGGTATTCACCGGGAAGAGCCATTATCTCGGCGTGGAAAGGCAGGTTGAGTTTTTTGTAGTTTCCTGAATTTCTGGACCATCCCAGGGCATCTGCAGCTTCAACCATTCTGTTCCACAGCTCCACAGGAATACCCATATCCGATCTCTTAACATAGCTTCCGCCGTCTGTAACAGCGTTCCCGCTCTCCGGGTCCATTTCAAGGCCGAACAGAATGTTCTGCCACAGAGTTCCCACATTTCCCTTGTTGATGCCGTACTCACGGAAGTGCCCCACCTTGTGAAGGGGCGTTCCGCTTATTCCGTGCTGGGCAATAGCCACTCCGTACTTTGAAATTGCCGCTGCTATTTCCCCGGTACGATTCAGATCAATGCCTTCGTCTTCGCCGTGCGAGGTATCGTATGTTCCGTGTTTTGAACCGTTGCTTATTGCCAGATAGTCAGGGAATACGCCCCAGGAGTTCAACCCTCCTATGTAGTACTCCGCCTCTTCCACAGTAGTAAGAACCCCTGCACCTTTTATCTCTCCAACCTCTGTTTCAAGACCGATGTAGGGCGGAATGTGCATGGCAAGATCTCTGGTGAACATCAGGTTTTCCCAGTCGTGATTGTGAGAGGCATCAATTGCTACAGAAGTCCAACCCATGGAAATAGCGTTGGGAACAACTCTTATGGCGTCCATAAGGTCCTTCTGTGATTTAATTGCGAAATGATCCATGTGAAGGGCGTAAACAACTTCGTCACCAAGACCGCTGGAGTAGTGCATTGCAAGAGAGGGAAGGTTGGCAAAATTAACACCGGTGTATCCCGCCTCTGACTTTGCAAGCTCCAGCAGAACAAAACTGTCTGCTTTTTTTGCTGCAGTAAGAATACCAAGCGCACTCAGGGGATTCCTTATGTTGCATGCCATGACAATGGCATGGTTCTCTTCAGCAACTCTGGCAATATCCCGTCCACTGACCAGAGCACATCTGCTGCCTGGCATGGCATTGATTACATTAAGCGGCCTGAGGTCAAGAAAACGTCTGTAAACCAGCGAATCCATTGTGTGTCTCCTTTTTGTTATTATTTCGCTTACCGCATGGATACTGTATAGTTTGAATATGTTTGAAATGCAGGAAGGGAGGAAACACTCTGGAGAAATCTCTCGACTGGAAAAATGCAGCACTTGAATGGTCGCTGAGCCCCTACAACATTTCGGTTGTGGTGGTGCTGATTCTTCTTAGATATATGTTCGGTTTCAGCAATCTGCTTGTGCTGGATCTTCTCCAGGCACTTCTCTTTCTGGAAACCGCTTCCCTGTTCACTGCAGTCGCCTTTTCCACCAGAAAATGGAACGATATCAAAAGCCATCCGTGGCAGATAATCCTCAGTGTGTTTCTGATTGCAGTGGGAACGCTGGCACTTGTAAAGGGAGAAACAGGCGGGACTATTCATGGCTGGACTTTTTCCATGGTGGTTAACGGATACCTGGCCGCCATGGTTTCCATAACCATATCCGGCAGGCTGATAAAATTGGCTGGCAGTGTGTCTCCTGCGCTTGTTCTTGGCTCCAGTTTCTTCATGGTAATTATCATGGGCACCGGTCTTCTTCTTTTGCCCAACTCAACCCCTGGTGGTATATCTCCTCTTGACGCATTGTTTACCTCAGCCAGTGCAACATGTGTAACCGGTCTCATCGTTCTAGACACTGGCACCGATTTCACATTTACCGGGCAAGTTATTATTCTTCTTCTTATTCAGATCGGCGGGCTGGGGCTGATGACCTTTGCCGCGTTTTTTGCCATGTCGTTCGGGCAACAGATAGGGCTCGCCGGAACGCAGAACCTGTCAAGACTCATGGACAGCGAGTTTACCAACGATTTGAAACACATACTGTTGTCTATACTTACATGGACTTTGATAATAGAAACGCTTGGCGCACTTCTGCTATACAACACCTGGTCCGCCAGGGGAGTTACCGACTGGTCAACAACAAATACTGTGTGGCAGTCAATTTTCCACAGCATAAGTGCATTTTGTAATGCTGGATTCAGCCTGAACAGCAACAATCTGGAATACTTCGCTGACTCACCGGCTACATCTCTTGTTATAGGTTCACTTATAGTTCTGGGAGGTCTTGGTTTTATGCTTCTTACAACTGTGGGAAGACACTGGCTGTTTAGAATAAGAGAAGGCAGACACAGGGCTCTTCCAGTTCAGACCAGATTGGTTCTGCTGATTACATCCATACTGATAGTTCTTGGAACAGGGCTGTTTCTTGCCCTGGAGTGGAACAACAGCCTGCAGGGAATGACTATCTGGCAGAAACTGGCTAACAGCTACCTTCAGGGCGTTACCGCCAGAACCGCAGGGTTCAATACAGTACCAACTTCCAGTCTGCTTTCACCTGTAAAATGGCTCTTTCTTGTTCTCATGTTCATAGGAGCATCCCCTGGGGGCACTGGCGGAGGAGTAAAAACAACAACCATCGGGCTTCTGTTTCTGTCTCTTCGATCTTTGATTTTCCGGCGGAAGTCGCCTGAGGTATGGAAAAGACAGATACCGAATTTTGATCTTCAAAGAGCAGGAGCTGTACTGCTTATCGGAATGGCGACATTTGGAATTAGCAGCTTTCTTCTGCTTGTTACCGAAACACATAGCGGAAATCAATTCTCGGAGATGGACTATATTTTCGAGTCAATGAGTGCATTTGGAACTGTGGGGCTTTCCACAGGGGTAACCGGATACCTGTCTACTGCGGGGAAATGGATCATAATAATCACAATGTTTATAGGAAGAATCGCACCGGCAACCCTGGCAGCTGCCACTTCAAGAGTCAAAACTGCGCTGTACAGTTACCCGGAAGCCAGAATAACCATAGGGTAGGAAAAATGAAAAAAACACCAAAAAAAATCGCGGTTATCGGCCTGGGTACATTTGGCAGCAGTCTTGCCGATGAGCTTGTTAAACAGAATGCTGAAGTTGTGGCAATCGACCTCAAACAGGAACTTGTAAACAACATTTCAAGCCGGGTAGACACTGCAATCTGTTTTGACTGCACCAATGAGAAGTTGCTGAAAGGCTATGGAATAGGAGCCCTTGACCTTGCCATTGTTGCAATTGGCGAGAATTTCGGTAATACGGTAATCATTACAAAAATACTGAAGGATCTGGGGGTTTCGGTTTACAGCCGGGCCAGCAATGACAGGGAAGAGAAAATTCTTGAGGCTGTTGGAGCCGATAAGGTCTACAGGCCGGAACACGAACAGGGAATCACCCGGGCCAGAGAAATCACATACTCCAAGGTTAAAGAAGTTGTTGCTCTTAGAGGGAACATGGAACTGATCGTAATGGAACCCGGCAAGCTTCTCATTGGAAAGAAAATCAAGGAACTTGGTATCCGCAGATCTCACGGAATCAACATTGCATTTCTGGGGGTACTGCGCGAGAACAAAGAATACGACTATGTAATTCCCAATCCAGACTACATTCTGAACGAGGGCGATCTGATGTGGCTCATCGGTTCAACAGAACACATCCACGATTTCCTGGGCCGATAGAAAAGCTAAAGAAGATCAATCAGGCCGGTAGACTTAAGTGCCTGAGTTCTGTCTTTATTTATGCGGGTAAAGAGTTTAAGAGCAGTGGCCGGAGAAGGATGCTTCTTGCATAGTGATTTGATTAGAAGAGCCATGGCCTTGGGGAAATCAGACGAATCCGCAATAAAACTGCCCAGCACAAGAAAGTCTTCAGTGCTGTAGCTGAGCGACTCCAACATAGGGTATCTGGTTCGGATTTTCTCGACATAGGCTGGTACAAGCGCCCTGCTCTGAGGCCACACCGGACCCAGAGACTCAAGCCATACATTGATAGCCATGAGTATAAGGTTTATCTCTCCTATGCCCAGAGTGGAAGGTTCTGCAACCTCTCCATCCACAAATTCCGCCATTCCTGAGCCCTCGGGAGATTTCAGGAAGTCAACAAGTGCTTTGCCTTTGATGGTTCTGCCTGGTAGAAACCCCTTGGAAATTTTTCCCTCCCTGATGGGAATCAACGCGACTCCGGACTCAGTTTGAAGGCATATCATACCGGACTCACCGGATCTCCTGAGAGACTTCAGCAACTGAATCAACTCACCGCTTGAGTTATCCAGTTCTGTAAGTACGGGCTCTTCACACAGGTACTTAATAACCGGACCCAGAGCCCCCGGCTCAAGAAAGTGAAGAGAGAGAAAAAGCTCCCGTTTATCTCTTTTTATTGTGTTAATAAAAGATGCGGCATCCAGGCAGTCAAGACCGTGTATAAAGTAGGGTCTTCCCTGGCGGAAGATTAACCGGGTAACCACTGATTCGCCGTCGGAAATTGCCCAGTAACAATCTTTCTTGAAATCGCGAAACTCGGAGCCGCCCCTCACAAGTTCGTCCAGGTTCAGAAACACCAGAGGAACCTTCTCGAAAAAACGACTGCTGTAGGGCAATGATACAGTCATATCAGCGAACCAGCCTCGCAATTCTATCT
>CAZRXU010000122.1:0-6596 GCA_964604135.1 uncultured bacterium
GCTGTCAGCAGCCGGAAATTCAAAACCATCCAGATTAAGTGAAAATGCAGAGCCAACGGCACCGGCAAGCAGTAATACGCGCAGCATTGTACTTCCTTATAGAATTTAAGCGACACTCATCGATGTAAATATTCGACTGTTCAGGAATATATTGCTATACAATCTGTGGTCAACGGACCTTGATACAGCAAAGCATAGTTTGTCCTGGGTAAAAGGCCGCAGGTCTTACGAATTCTCCACCATAGAACAGCGGTTTCTTGTATATTCCGCGTTATTCATGATGACGGAATTACTGTATCCGGGGAGGGTCAGATGCTACCTGTACTGCTTGTTTTATCTCTCAATTCATTTTATACCCAGCTGGAGACAGGTTCCGCTATTCCTATGGACTCCGGAAGTCTTCCGGGTTATGCAGGGGATACCAGTTCGAGCATCTGTGGTCAGGAACAGTGGACAGGAACAGGGCCATGGGGGGGGATTATACGCGGGTTTGCGGTATCTCCTATTGACAATTCTGTAGTTATTGTCGGATGTGGTTTTCCCATGGCGCCGGATGCAGGCGGCGTGTGGAGAAGTTCGGATGGTGGAATTACATGGAGTGCAACAGATTTAGCAGGTGATCAGGTAAACGGTGTCTGTACGGGAGGATCTGCGGCGCCTGGTGTGTTCTATGCGTCAACAGCCACTGGGTTGTACAGATCAACTGATAATGGAGCACAGTGGAATATTGTATCCAGTGAGTACTATCTGGCTGCCGGAGTCAGCGAAGATAATCCGGATGTTATCATTGCCGGTCTTTCATCAAACAGGGGTATCCGAAGATCTGTAGATGGAGGAACTACATGGCAGACAGTAGGATTGAATAACGGTTATATGAAGGGTTTCGGCAGCGACCCGGACCATCCTGATACGATGTATGTGGCAATTTCCGGAGGGGGGAATTCCCTCTACCGGTCGGTTGATGCCGGTGTTTCATGGAGTCCCATAGGTCCATCAACATCCGGATGGGGTGTTCTGGTGGCTCCATTCGGATCCGGGGAAACAATTATTCTCAGTACCAGCAACGGTTACTACATGTCAACTGATTTTGGGAACAACTGGAATCTTGTTGTTTCAGGTGTGGCATACAGTCCTGCGATCAGCGATGGAACAAACCTATATGCTCCAGAGAACAACAGTAGCGGTGTGTATGAAAGTACCGATCATGGTGCAACATGGTTACTGAATACTCAAGGTATATATGCTTCTTTCTGGCTGGCCGGGTGCGCTTCTTCTGCCGGTTGTCTGGTCGGGCACTGGGGAGGAGTTTACAGAACTGAAGCTCCTGGTGCAGAGTACACGGTATCTCAACAGGGAATCGGAAACTCATTTGTTTATGCTGTATCGTACTGCTCAGCAACAGGAACGCTTCTTGCCGGTGGTGATGGTCACGGCATATGGAAGAGCACCGACAGTGGAGCAACGTGGGATATCGTTCTGCCAGGTCCCCTCAACTGGACTGTGTATGATATTCAGCCGAAAACAGATGCTTTTTATACAGGTTCTGTTCGGTATGCTGCCACAGCAGGTGGTGTGTTCCGGTCTGATGATTCGGGATACAGCTGGCTATATGCTGGATTAAACGAAAAAAGTGTATCCAGTATTGCTTTCGATCCATCGGATCCCGACCGGGCATGGGCAGGAACTGCCACTTCCGGCGTGTATTATACAACCGATGGCGGGGCCTCATGGAGCACCGGCACTGATCTTCCTACTTCTGCTTTTTACCCGTCAGTGGATCTTGTAGAGCTTCCGTCTGGAGATCTGCGTGTACTGGTATCCTTCCAGCAATACGGAACAGGCGTATACTACTCTGATGACGGAGGTGTTTCCTATACAGTTGCAGCAGTGCCTGGTTCAAATCATCCCTGTATTGCTGCAGGAAGTGGAACTGACCCCATGGTATACCTTTCCACAGACAACGGTGTATTCAGGTCATTTGACAGAGGGGTAACATGGAGAAAATGTCCTGGTTCGTCCGGGCTGTCGTGGTCTGTAATGGGGTTGTACAACAGCAGTGTTTTTGCTGGTACAAATGGATACGGCGTGAAATGGAGCCCGAATGCCGGGGATGGCTGGCAGCCTCTCAGCGGGGGTATTAACAACCGCGTGGTATGGGACATCGTTATGGAGAAGAGCCTACACAGTTGTTCGCAGGCTTGAGAGGGTTTGGTGTTGTAGAATTAACCAGTGTACAGCTTGGAATACACACAGAGGAGAATATACAGGAATCGTCTGTTGTTCTTAGTGTTACACCAAATCCGGCAGCGGCGTCTGTGGAGTTTTCAGTTAACGGATTCAGTGAAGGCTCTGTGTTTGTTAGTGTTTATTCAGCAGCAGGCAGGCTGGTACACAAACACCGTCTGTCTTCTGGAGCCAGTTACTTATGGGCTCCCGATGAAGATATTTCTTCCGGGCTTTACCTGGTAAGAGCGTTGAGTGATGAAGGAAGCGTTGAATCAAAGCTGGTTTTTGTAAGGTAGTTTGGTTCTACACAGGGAAAACAACCCCCTGAGACAGGGGGATGTCTCTTCCGTAGTTAACTGTAACCGTCTGCCTTCTGGCGTAGTTTTTCCAGGCATCGCTTCCGCTTTCACGGCCTCCGCCTGTTTCCTTTTCTCCGCCAAAGGCTCCGCCTATCTCGGCACCTGCAGTAGATGTGTTCACATTGACTATCCCGCAGTCTGAACCGGCATGCCCGATGAAATATTCCACTTCACGGATATCGTTTGAGAAGATTGCCGAAGAAAGACCCTGGGGAACGGCGTTGTGTATTTCAACAGCTTCCTTGAAGGTATCGTATTTCATAATATAAAGTATCGGGGCAAAGGTCTCCTCAAGAACAATGCCTTCCTGCTTTGGCATCTCTATTATGGCAGGGGAAACAAAGCAGCCGTTTTCACATCCTGGAACATGCAGCTCATCACCACCTGCAATAACTATGCCGCCCTGCTTCTTTGCCTGTGCTATGGTGGAATTGTACTTTTCAACTGCAGATCTGTTCACAAGAGGGCCGACCACCACATCTGGATCAGCGGGGTTGCCTGTGCTTACCTTTGTATACACATCGGTGAGTTTTTCAATAAAACTCTGGTATACACTGCTGTGTATCAGAACTCTTCTGGTTGAAGTGCACCTCTGCCCGGCTGTAGCCAGTGCGCCGAAAGCAACCCCTTTAACGGCAAGGTCAATGTCTGCGTGCTGTGTGACAACAGCGCAGTTGTTTCCTCCCAATTCAAGAATGGATTTGCCGAATCTGGCAGCGGTTTTTTCGCCTACAGACCTTCCCGTTACTGTTGAGCCGGTGAACGAAACAAGAGCAACTCTTCTGTCATTTACCAGGAGATTGCCTATGGTTTTACCTGTTCCACAGGCAAGGAGGAACACAGGAGGCAAGCCATTTCTTTCGACTACAGTGTTTGCAATTCTGGAAACGGCGACAGCTGTAAGCAGTGCACTGCTGGAAGGTTTCCACACTGTAATATTGCCTACAACTGCGGCGATCAACGCGTTCCACGCCCACACGGCTGCCGGGAAGTTAAAAGATGTTATAACTCCCACTGTTCCAAGCGGGTGCCACTGTTCCATCAGCCTGTGTTCCGGCCGCTCACTTGAGATGGTAAGCCCGTAAAGCTGCCGGGACAGACCGGCGGCAAAAGTGGCAATGTCAATGGCTTCCTGGATCTCACCAGCACCTTCAGAAACAGACTTGCCGACTTCAAGGGTAATAAGTTTTCCGAGGGGTTCTTTGTATTTCAGCAGTTCGGCACCGATTTCCGCAACAATTTCACCTCTGCGCGGGGCTGGAACCGTCGACCAGTACATGAAGGCCTCTGATGCTGCTGTCAGTACTTTTTCATAGTCTTTTTCGTTGCCGAGGGCCACAGATCCAAGCACCTGCCCGTTTATTGGAGATACTGATTCCACCAGAGATTTTCCATCCGTCTGCATCCACTCGCCGTGGTAAACACCTGAATTAATTGCCTGAAGCCCAAGGTCGTTGAAAACCCTTGTGTGTATTTCACCTGTGTTCATAGTTCTCCCGTTTCTGGTTATGTCTGCTGTTCATATCGCTGCATATATAACAGGATCACCGTTTGGTGTGCTACTTCTGTAAATTGTTATGTTTTGCGCTTAAACCTTCTTTTAGATTGAGAGAACTGGGTGAACACAAGAGCATCTGCAATGGTGGATATGACCACAGGTTCGGTGCGGGGCAGACTTATGCTGCTGGCCTGGCCGGTTATGCTTTCACATCTGTTGCAGACATTCTACAATCTTGCCGATGCTTTCTGGCTTGGAAAACTGGGCAGGCAGGCTCTTACGGCACCAACTATTACCATGCACGTGTTCTTTATTGCCTTTGCCCTGGCAATGGGGCTTGGTGCCGCCGGAACTACCCTTGTAAGCCAGTTCAAAGGAGCAGGTGACCACAGAAAGGCCGGGCTGGTTGGCGGTCAGCTGATGATCATGCTCACAGGAATTGGCCTTGTTTTTGGTGTGGCCGGGTTTCTGTTTACACCTCAGATACTGAATCTGCTTCACACACCTTCAGATTCATGGCAGCTTACCTATGAGTACATGCGCTGGATATTCACTGGTTTTCCCCTGCTGTTTGTTTTCTTTGTTTACCAGGGTATCAGCACCGGTCTCGGAGACACTGTGGGCCCCATGCAGGTGAACCTGATTGCCGTTGTGGTCAATGTGGTTCTTGATCCTGTTCTGATTTTCGGATTTGGCCCGTTTCCGGAAATGGGTGTGGTGGGCGCAGCAGTTGCAACTGTGTTCAGCAGGGCACTCGCATCTTTCATAGGGATGCACCGGCTGTTCAAAGGCAGAAACAGTATTCAGATAACTGCCGGAGATATGAGACCTGATGGTAAAATGATCGGTAAGATAATGAAGATTGGTCTTCCAGTGTCTCTGGGACAGCTTGGCACCAGCTTGGGCTTTACCTTCATGATAGGCATTGTGAATTCCTTCGGCAGCGCTGTTACTGCTGCCTTCGGAGTGGGTAACAGAATAATACATATGGCTATGGTACCGGCCATGGGTCTTAGTCAGGCAAATGCCGCCGCTGTCGGCCAGAATCTTGGTGCCGGCAATGTAAAACGGGCGGAGAAGTCTTCCAACACGGCACTTATGCTGATAGGATTGATTCTGCTGCCTGTTGTTCTGGGAATGTTTTTCTTTGGAGCGGATATTTCAAGAGCTTTTGTAGAGGATCCTGAAGTAATTCAGCTCGGTCGCACTATGTTCCGAATAACCACTCCGTCAGTGTTTGTGTTCGGCTTCCTTATGGTTCTTCTGGGAAGCTTTCAGGGGTCGGGTTACACTGTGCCTGTTATGGTTCTGAACATGTCACGGTTGTGGCTTCTTAGAATTCCGGGCGCTTACCTGCTGGCGTATACAGCAGGAATGGGACCCGGCGGTATCTGGTGGGCTATGTTTGTGTCTAACACCGCAGTAACAATTGCAGGGTGGATCTGGTTCAGGAAAGGTACCTGGAAAACAGCGTCAAAGCGGCTTGTGCTACGAGCAGAGAACGTAGAATCGCTGGCTTCAGCAGTTGATATGGATTGATCTGAATGTATATCTGGTTTACACAAGGGCCTGCAGCGCTCCGAACACTCCCAGCAGCGATAGAATAACAAGTACCGCCTTTCCGAAAACCGAGCTGTCAATTCTTCCAGACACAATTATTCCGGCAATTCCTCCTGCTGCTGCTCCAGGAATGTACGCAGCAGCCATTGGAAGGAAGCCTTTCAGATTAAGATTTCTGCGGAAAGTAATGAAAACCATAGCATTCAGAGACAAGCTGGAAACAGCAATTACGGGAACTGCCCAGCGTGCAGGAACAAAAACACACAGCAGCGGAAGGGCAAGTAGTGAATACCCGAACCCGCTGAACCCCTGCAGGGCACCGGCCAGAAAAGTAATTGCCATTACAGAGTAGAGCATTCAGTTCCTCTCGTATAGAAGCAGGAATATAGCAGGCGTTTCTGCCTGGTGTTTTGTATGTTAGAACCACTTTGAACCCTTTGCGAAAGGTGAAAAATGCAGTGGTGGATAGATAAACCCAAACTGATGGGGTCGCACAATCCCGAGCAGTGGGAACTTGGAATAAAGAACCTCTCTACCATAGTGTCGCTAATAGACCCGTCCGAGCAGCGTTTAAGGTACAACCCCGCCATTCCAGGAGTGAAGTGGGTTGAAATTCCAGTGAGAGACTACAATGCACCCTCTCTCGAGAAACTGCTGCGATTTGTAAGACTTGTTGAGGGTTCCCCGGGAACTGTTCTTGTTCACTGCGAGGGAGGCAGTGGCCGAACAGGCACATTTGGTGCAGCATGGCTCATGCGCGATGGAGATACTTCCGCAACATCAGCAATAGAGAAACTCCGGGAGATCAATCCCCACGCTGTTGAAACCGATGAGCAGAAAGTTGTTCTGATAAGGTTTGAAAAAAAGCTTCGGGATTCCCGCTAAATTAGTCCCTTCAGGTAAGCCTGTCGGCGGGACTCTTCAAACTTTTCTATTGCGTATCTAAGCATTGT
>CAZRXU010000123.1:0-6547 GCA_964604135.1 uncultured bacterium
CGGTTTTGACGGGCGGCTTTACACCAACCCCGACAACTCCTCCAGGCTGCTTGATCCCGATGAAGTAAACAGCGGGCTGTAAATATTACTGTTTCTTTTTCAGAACAACCAGGGCTGCAAGGCCCAGTACTACGCTGAACCACAGGGTTGCAAATCTCATAAGCAGAGTGGTAACAGTTGCGGTGGCTGCCGGCAGGTAGTCACACAGTATGCCGTCAATTGTCAGTTCAGTAAGCCCAAGGCCGCCCGGTATCATTGATACTGCTCCTGCCACACTGCCTGCGGCGTGGGAAAGAAGGGCAACCCCCGGTGGAAGATGGTAGCCCATCGAAGCCGCCACAACACACAGAACCAGCGCCTCTATCCCCCATGAAACCATACCTATTGGAACTGAAACTGCAAGACTTCTCATGTCGAGAAGTTTAACAGAGGCATCTCTGAAATCTTCAAACAGGTGCTTTCTTTTTCCCAGAAACGGAATTTTGTGAGCGATCTTCGAAAACAAATCCCATGCTCTTCTGTTCATCAGAACAAACATTGCTGCAGCAACAAACACCGCCCCGGCCCCTGCTGCAGGAAGGGCGATTCTGCTTCTTACAAGCAGCGCTCCAATAAGTGCCAGAAGAACCATACTGATAAGATCGGTGAGCCTCTCTGCAACCACAACCGGGCTAGTATTCTCCATGGGAATGCCCCTTCGCTTCTTAAGGAGACTGCACTTCAGAAGTTCACCCATTTTACCCGGGGAAACAGTCATGGAAAAACCGGCAATAAACACCAGAAAACTCTCTTTCACCGGAACACTGACATTGACCCTACGAAGGAAGTACTGCCACTTCAAAAATCTTACTGCGTAATTAAACAGGGGAAGAATCAGAAACAGCGGTATCCAGACCGGATTAACAGAGTCCGCTGCGGAAACCACCTTCTGAATGTCTGATCTGAGCACAAGAACCGTGTAAGCAGCAATTGCAATAACAATACCCCACACTGCCTTTTTCACCGGTCTGGCTTCTCCTCAACAATGGCCGATAGCTCCTGCTTCAGCTTGTCTGTTCCTGGCTGGTCATCCAGCACTTTCAAAGCCTTTGAAGCAAGTCTTTTTGCCTCTGCATTGTCGTTGAGTTTTACAGAACACCTGGCGGCAAGGCCAAAAGCCTGTGCCCTGCCCATACGGGTGACAGGGGTGTCTGGAAGCAGTTCAGCTGATGTAACGGCGCTGGCCCTGGCCCTGGAATACTGTTTACGCTTCATGTGCAGCATGGCAAGGTTAAGGTAAACCCCGCTTTTCCCGGCACCTTCGCGCAATTCAAGAGCTTCTTCCAGAAGCCTTTCTGCCCCGTCCAGTTTTTTATTCATATTGATATAGAGCCCGGCAAGATTGACTTTCATGGTTCCCTCGAGCTGGGAATCCCGCTGCATAGCCTGCCTGTAGTAATCCTCAGCTGTTTCATTTTGCCCCTGCTGCTGGGCAATGTATGCCATCTGGGCAAGAGCAGTTCCACTGGTGTCACCTGCCTGCATGGCCTGTGTTACTATTTTTTCTGCTTTATCCGTTTCTCCGCTGCGAATAAAATAGAACACGAGGGCATTGGTCAGAGGGCATGTGACGCTCTTTGTATTCCTGTTGGTTTCAAGGTAGTCTATCATCTCCTGCACTCTCCCGGCAGCTGCCATTCTGGCTGCCTTCTGAAGCTGTCTCTGCTTCCAGACAGGAGACTTGATAAACCTGTACCCCATAAAAACTGCTGCCGCCAGAAACACCGCAGCAACTGCAAAAAGAAGGCTCTCTGTTCCCATTCTAAACTATCCCGTCATGTATTGAGTGGTTGTGTAATCTGGAAACACAGAAATACCTAAACTCCACCCTGACCAAAGTTTCTGTCAAAATCTGTAAATTCACCAAGAGTTGTATCCGCTTCGAACCCTGTGCTGTCTGTGTGAAGTTCACACGTAACTGCGGGAGCTGTTCCAGTCCAGAACAACTCACTCCTTGAGTGTTCCGCACATGCCGCATTAGCCAGCTGCCCGGTTACCCTGCATATAACAACTTCTTCCACCTCGCCTGGAACAGGATCCGGGAACTGAGGTGCAGAAGAGGGGTTGGCATCGGCAAAAACCCTTCTCATGAAACCGTTCCATATTGGAAGGGCAATACTGCTTCCCGACTGTCCACGGCCGTTCTGCAGCCTCATTCTGATAACATGGTTGTCGTATCCAACCCAGACAGAGGCAACAAGATCGGGCGTAAATCCCACAAACCACGCATCGGCGTAATCACTGGTAGTACCTGTTTTACCTCCGGCCTCACGGCCTGCAAATGGACCTCCCCAGTACCAGTGAGCACCAGTAGCAGTACCTTCCCGGAGGATAGACTGAAGCATGCTGTTCATGAGATATGCTCCGGTGACGCTAAGAACTCTTCTACCGGGATCAGGCTGTTCATTGCTTTCCAGAAGGTTACCGTACCTGTCTTCCACTTTCAGAATTGCAGTGGAGTTTCTGGCAAGACCACCTGTAGCGAACGGTATGTACGCCCGGGCCATTTCAAGAGGATTTGCCATACAGCTTCCAAGTGGAAGAGAATGAACGATGGGAAGTCTTGAGGTTATTCCCATTGCAGTGGCTCTTGCCGCACCGGTTTCAATGCCGACGGCATTGCCAACGCGGACAGCACTCACATTGAAGGATCTGGCAAGGGCTTCTCTGAGTGTAACCATTCCATGAAACTCGTGGTCGTAGTTACGGGGACGCCAGGAACCGGGATCCAGATCAACAACAACCGGCTGGTCAAGAATAACGCTGCCCGGTGACCAGCCCTGTTCAATTGCTTCCGCGTAAAAGAAGGGTTTGAAGGAACTTCCAGGCTGCCTTCTTGACTGAACTGCCCTGTTGAATTCGCTGTCTTGAAAATCACGTCCGCCCACCATAGCCTTGATGTAACCTGTGTTAGGATCAATGGCTACCAATGCACTCTGGATATAATCGGGAGCTCCTGATGTTGTGTCTTCCACCGCCTGCCAGTGAGCCCATGAACTCTGATATCTGAGCTTTTCCGAGTCTTCCAGCCATGTTCCTGTCAGAGAATCCCACATAGGTTCTTTTAGTGTCAGTATGCTGTCTATAGCAAGTCTGGCACTTTCCTGCAAGAAAGGATCAAGTGTTGTGTAAACCTCCAGACCCTGTTCGTAAACAGCAGACCATCCGTACCGCCCTACCAGATACTGCCTTACATATTCTGTAAAGTAATCCCAGTTCTGTTCCAGCTCGTATCGGTGTACATCAACCCCCAGTGGAAGCTCTGAAGTTTCCTGTTTCTGCTGTTCTGTAATCACACCGAAGTCAGCCATCATGTACAGGGCAAGATTCCTCTGGGTAAGGCATCTGTCAGGGTTATGTAGAGGGTTGAAACCGCTGGGATTCTTTACCATTCGTACCAGCATTGCTGACTGTGACAGTGTTAGTTCAGCGGCAGATATTCCACCGAAGTAGGTTCTTGCAGCCGCTTCTATTCCGTATGCACCTGAACCAAAGTAGATCTGATTCAGGTACATTTCCATTATCTCATCTTTACTGAACTGTCTTTCGATCTCCATGGCAATGAATGCCTCCTGGAGTTTCCGCTGAAAGGTCTGGTCCTGAACAAGAAAAAGCCCCCTGGACAACTGCTGTGTAATGGTACTGCCGCCATGTCTGTCGCCTGTTCTAAGGTTGTGAACCATGGATCTGCTTATACCCTGAAGGTCAACACCACTGTGAAAGTAGAAGTTTCTGTCTTCCGTGGCTATAAACCCCCTCACAACCCAGGGGCTGACCTTATCAAGGGTAACCGGATACCTGTTTTCAACAAAAGCTGTGGCGAGCTGATTTCCATAGCAGTCGTATATTCTGGTGGCACTCACCGGCTCGCTGCCCCGAAGCCCTGCCACAAGAAGGTTTCCCCTTGACTGCCTGAAAGCTACGGCACTGTCATTCCAGACCCTGTAAAGAAAACCTGCTCCGAACGACAACCCTGTAACACCTGCAATAACCAGCCAGTAAACTACTGCAGCCAACTTCTTCTTCATTATCTGTTTTCTCCGCTCAGCAGCGGGCTTTCTATCAGCTCATCATCTCTGCTGTCTGTTGTATTGGAAGAAATGGAAGTTCTCTGAAAAATCGGATGGTTGTTCTGATCCAGAAACAGCTGGTACTCGTACTCTCCGGTGTTACCGACCAGAACGATGCTTCGATTTCCTGAAGGTGATGTCTGTGTTCCGAACTGCCCGTGGTAATCACTGTTGTAGTCTTTCCAGCTTCTCCATATCAGGCTGTACCCGGTTGGTGTTCCAAGAAAAAGGTAGATATCTCCCGCCCAGTACAGCACCCGTTCAGGGTCAACATCTCCGTTCATATCAACTCCAAGTGCCCTCCAGATAGGAACTCCTATGTCATTCTCTGTTTTTTGTTCCAGCTGATGAGGGTCCAGTTGAACCATCAGATGCTCCAGAGGTTCACTGTTTCCGCAGGTAAGCAATACAGGGTAAACTGTGGAAAGGGTATCGTTTTGCTCTACAAGGTCGTCTACAGAATAGAACACACTTTCCAGAAAAGCAATTCTTGCAGTTTCTTCTTCGGTGTCAGGAATCATCCATGTTCCAGTCTGGCGAAGATTCTGCATGGCTTCGTGGTTTGCCCTTAGAACTGCTTTTTTCAGATACGCCAGCTCCCGCCATGCGGCGATCAGTTCTCTCAATTCTACTGGAACATTATCTATCTGGAATGTGGCTCTATCCTGGATTATCTGAAGTTTTGCGGCTGTTCTCATATTGCTTAGAGCAAGTGTGGCATAACTCTCGTTGGAAAGCTCCATTATGTACTCGGCAAAATCAGCACCGTTTTGCTCGGCGGATACCCAGGAAGCCCAGTTTGTTGCGTGATCCATCCTGCAGTCATCCAGAAGCATTCTGGCAATTCGCATTTCACGCCTGATCACTGGGTTCTGCAACACCAGTGATGCCTGTGTTTGAACACTCAGGGAATCGAGAACATCCCTGGGAAGCTCGCTTTCAACCTGTTCTATGTACCACTGCCCGTCTATAAGCACAAAATCAAGACGAATAACAGGAGGCAATTCCTCAAGCCTAGCGATTGAGCAATAGTAGCTGGTTCTGTTCCAACCATCTTCCCCTGTAACTGTTTCCGTAAGCCGCCCGCCGGAATCAAAGCCGCGCCATCTTCCAAATATTTCCCACGGAGAAAGCTGAAGACTCTGAACAGAATCCCTCAAAGAAGGTTCCAGACAGGCAAAGCAGTCGGGATCATTCATTCCAAGACCGTTGGAAAACCTAAGCCCCACATCAAGCGGTGTATCAGGTATTGTTCTAACAATTGTTGTGTCTGCTGAGGCCCCGGATGACGCTGTTTCCGGGGTTCTGTTACATGCAGCCAGCACGACAAGAAACACTGCGCCAAAAACAAATCTTTTCATAATCCCCCTGCAGTAACTCTGACAATTTCACTAACTGTTGTAACACCCTCAATAACTTTCTTTATTCCAGCTTCCCTCAGAGTTACCATACCCATGGACGAAGCAATCCTTCGTATATCGTCCAGAGAAGCACGGTTAACAAGAGCCTGTCTGACTTCCTCGTTAATAGCCATAACCTCAAAAATAGCAACCCGCCCCTTGTAACCTGTGTTTCGGCATTCTCTGCATCCTGCTCCGCGCGTCAGCTTTGTTCCCGGTTCTACACCGGCAAGTTCGCATTCAGTACTGTTCGGAGTGTACTCCTCCCGGCAGTGGGGACAGATAGAACGCACCAGTCTCTGTGCAACTATTCCTCTTAAAGTGCTTACAAGAAGATAAGGCTCTACACCCATATCCATCAGCCTCACAACTGTTGACGCTGTATCGTTGGTGTGAAGAGTACTAAGAACCAGATGGCCGGTAAGGGCACTTCTCATTGCGCTTACAGCCGTTTCCCGATCTCTGATCTCACCCACCATTATGATGTCGGGGTCTTGCCGCAGAACATGCCTGAGAGCTGTGATGAAAGTAAGATCTACTGATTTCTGCACCGATATCTGATTGAACTCATCTGTTACGAACTCAACCGGATCTTCAATGGTAACTATGTTGTTCTGCTCTGAAGAAACAGTAATAAGGCTGGAGTACAGTGTGGTGGTTTTACCGCTGCCAGTGGGACCTGTTACAAGAACAAGACCTGTGGGAAAACTGATCATCTTCGTGTACAGTTCCATATCGCGCTCGTCGAAACCCAGCACGGAAAGATCCTGCATAAGTATTGCAGGGTCAAGAATTCTTAAAACTATTTTCTCACCAAAAGCAATAGGTACTGTAGAACACCTTATTTCCACAGGTTTTCCCTCGTAGTGGGTTCTTATTCTTCCATCCTGCGGCCGCCTCTTCTCGGCTATGTTCAAACCTGCTATCATCTTTATTCTGCTGGCAATAGCGAAATGAAGCTTCTTGGGAAGTCTGTAAACCATATGCAGAACACCATCAATTCTGAACCTTACAACGGTGTTGTCTCTGTGCGGCTCT
>CAZRXU010000124.1:0-6323 GCA_964604135.1 uncultured bacterium
ACTTCCGACTGTGTTTCCCCGGCTACGCCCACGATGTTCCAATCGATGGTTATCTCGAAGAGGGCAGGGGAGACTTCGTTGTTGTCTGTTTTCAGAACAGCCATGTATTGCAGGTAATTATCGCGTGGTTCCAGGATTCCGTTCAGGCTGGTGCCCGAAACGGTGATTGTATCGGACCAGTCGCCCATATCTGCTGCATTATCTGATGATCTTACGAGGAAGGCCAGCCCTGTACTGTCCGGCTCATCGCACAGCCAGGTAACAGCCCCCCACGAGATCGAATCGCCTGAGGACCAGTCGATCTCCATAATACTGGACTCAAGGCTTCCTGATGCATTGAAGCGATGTATGTCCCACCATGTGACTTTGTCCCCTTCGTATGAGGCTCCCAGGACGTCCATGAACCCGTCGTTGTTTATATCCGACGCGTAGACAGACGCTGCCCAATAGTAGTTTCCGTCTACTGTGTGCTCAGTCCAGGAAGTACCTGTACCGCCCATGTTTTCCCACCATGTTATATCTTCGTCGGTCACAGCAGCTCCCAGAATATCCCAGTCGCCGTCATTGTCCATATCCTGGGCGTAGACAGAAATGGCCCCATTGAAATTATCCTTAATTGCATGTTTGGCCCAGGAAGTACCTGAACCATCCATGTTTTCCCACCATGCTATATCATTCGCCAGCCAGGCAATTCCAATGATGTCCATTTTGCCGTCATTGTTGATGTCCTGAGAGTACACATCCCAGACGCCAACAAAAGTGCTGTCAACCGTGTATTCTGTCCAGGATGTACCAAGGCTGTCTGCGTTCCTCCACCAGGTGATCACGTTGTTACCGTAGGATGTCCCCACCACATCCATGAAACCGTCGTCGTCAATGTCACAGGCGCACACGCTTGAGGCATGATTGTAGTTCGAATTGATCGTATGCTCGTTCCAGAACACACCCGATCCATCGGTGTTTTCCCACCATGTGATGTCGTTTGCATCGAAGCCTGCTCCCAGAACATCCATGTCGCTGTCACCGTCTATGTCGGCAGCTTGGACAGAAATTGCCCCATCGAAGTTCCCGCCTACTGTGTGTTCTGTCCATGTGGTGCCGGTTCCGTTAATGTTTTCCCACCAGGTGATTTCATCCCCGGAGGAAGCCGCGCCAAGAACATCAATGTCGCCGTCGCTATCCATGTCTGCAGTGTAGACCGAGCTTGCCTGGCCGTAGTTCCCGTTTATGGTATGCTCGAGCCAGGATGTACCGGAGCCGTCCAGGTTCTCCCACCATGTGATGGCATTTCCCATGCGGGCTGTACCAAGAATATCCATGTCACCGTCACCGTCTACATCATCCGAGTGTACGCAGCAGGAACCAGTGTAATTATCATCGACTGTGTTTTCCTGGATGACATCAGCGGTTAGCAACAGAGAGTCCGGGTAATATGACCAGTCTACCCCGGATGATACATTGAAACTGTTGCCCCAGTCTGTTACCGGGCCAGGCACCCCGTTTCCGCCTGACCAGTCAGTTTGTGTGACTGCGTACGCGCCAGCAGAAGTAACAGCAAGGAGAGCTAAGATTAACTTGTACATTTTCATACAGATTTTCCTCTCTCAGTAGCAAACAGCAGGGCAAATCCTTCACAACTCAATTTTAAGTATCTGAAATAACCAACCTTTCCAAAAGATATATCTCTATCATGGAATTAAGTGGTGCTGGTTGTCAACAGAGGTGGTGTTATACTTCGTATGTATTATTCGATATCGCAGTATTCAACACAAGGAACACAGAAGGCAGCATGAAAGAATCATATCAGAAAGCGGAAGAATCTGTTTTTACTCCTGAAATACTTGTAAATGCCGTGAGTTCAGTGGAAGGGTTTTCTTTATCCCCCGATGGAACAACAGTGGCATTCACATGGGCAAGCAGGGATGTAACTCAAGTATACCTGACACCGCTCAACAAATTTGAACCTGTGAAATTAATAAGCGGCAATGTGAACAGTAATTCACCGTGCTGGTCTCCGGATGGTAAAACCATTGCCTGCCTGCGGAATACAGATGGAAGAGATTCATATGATCTGTATGCTGTGTCTGTGACAGATGGAGTCATCAGGCGGTTAACAAGTTTTAAAGAGGGTAGTTTCAGAGGTTTGGCGTGGTCGCCGGACGGGCATTGCATTGCGTTCTCTTCTAACTGCGAGGGCAGCTTTGACATTTATACAGTTCAGGCTGACGGAATGAATCTGTATCGCCTAACATCAAGCCCGGAGAGTAATACAGCTCCATCCTGGGCACCGGATGGAAACTGTTTACTCTGCACAAGTTCTGCCCGGGGTACCGCACCCCGGTCCAGAATCAGAGTAATCAGCAAAGATGGTGTGGAATTATCCCGCCTCGGCCCGAAGGGAGCCTGGAATGGTGGTGCCTGCTGGTCTCCCGATGGAACCCGGATCGCTGTTTCGTCAAATGTAGTCGGTGTTTCCAGTATTGGAATAGTAGATGTGGAAACAGGTGATGTCAGTTGGAAAACCCGTGAAGAAGCGGCTTATCTTAAAGCCTGGTCACCGAACGGTAAACTTCTGGCATGTATGGTTGACAGAGGCGGCAACCATCAGACTGCAGTTGTCTCTGTTGATTCCGGCAGCTTCAGAACTGTTGGCCCGGTAAATGGGCTTTGCTCCTGTCATGAGTTCACGCCGGACAGCAGTGGTATTGTGTTTATCCGCGAAGGTTCCGGGAATCCATCTGACATCTGGCACCTCAATCTTTCCAGCGGTGAACTGCGCCTGGTAACAGACAGCCTGCCGGGCACAGTTGATCGCCGGAAACTGGCAGCCCCAGAGATCATCAGCTACCCTTCGTTCGACAACTTGGAAATACATGCCTTTCTGTTCAAGCCTGATATCGTAGATCCGAATGCTTTGCCACCGGCAATTGTGTGGGTTCACGGAGGGCCGAACTATCAGTTTATGAACAACTGGAACCCCACAATACAACTGCTTGTAAACCAAGGCTATACTGTTCTTGCCCCCAACTATCGCGGAAGCATCGGATACGGGAAAGAATTCACACAGGCAAGCATTAACGACTGGGGAGGAGGTGATCTTAAAGACATCATTGCCGCAGCCGACTACCTTGAAGAGTCCAGGCTGGCAGATGGCAGCAGGATCGGTCTTTGGGGCGGCAGCTACGGAGGCTATCTTACTCTTCTCGCACTGTCCAGCGTTCCTGAACGATGGGCAGCAGGTGTGGACTTCTTCGGATTCACCGACCTGAAAACACTCCATGAAGAGGCCAGGGGCTGGTTCCGAGAGTGGATTGAAGCACAGATAGGAACTCCTGATGAAAACGCCGGTTTTTATCGTGAACGGTCACCAGTTACCCATTGCGCAGACATAGCAGCACCACTTCTAGTGTTTCAGGGAGCGCGTGACAACCGTGTTCCATTAAGCCAGTCGAAGCGGTTTGTGAGTGTATTGAAGAGTCATAACAAAGTTTGCCAGTTGAAAGTATACAAGGACGAAGGGCATGGTTTCCGGAAAACAAACAATCAGATTGACTCTATGAACACAGCTCTCACTTTTCTAAACAAACACCTGTGAATGTCATAGCAGACATTGTGTATAAATGCTTCAAGCAACAGGAATGCTGTCATTGGTGATTTCAGCTCTGTCAATTCTGAGACTTGCGGAACGCTGAGAATCTGTAATATTAAACATGAGGTGTCTTTCTCTTGCTGGGTGGCAGTAGTTTGTTTGTCGGAACCTTACTAAGCTTTAATACACTAACAACTTATCCAAATATCAAGTGGTGGGAACTTCGCTAAATCGCTCAGATCAGCTGGAGTTATGTCGGGAATGGAAACGAAACAGAACAAGGCAGAAAAAGGTAAACTGCTGCAACTTCAATCTGGAAAGTTAAATCTGGAGACTTGATGATAGAATCCATCTTACAGAAACCCGAAGGCAAAACCCTTGAGTTCAAGAAAGAGGTAACGAACCCTGCTTCCTTTGTGAAAACTCTGGTTGCATTTGCCAATACAGCCGGTGGCCGGTTGATTGTCGGTGTTGGCGATGATCATGAAATTGTCGGGGTTGAGTCACCGCTGCTTGAAGAAGAGCGGCTTGCAAATATTATTTACGATTCAATTGAACCCACCCTGGTACCCAATATCGAAATGTTTACCGTTGATGGCAAAACTCTGCTGATTGTTGAAGTATTTCTGAGTGGAACACGCCCTCATTACATTGAAACAGAGGGTGAAACAGGTGGCGTGTATGTTCGGCTTGGCTCTACCAACCGCAAGGCGGACAAGGAACTGATTGCCGAATTGAAGAGAGGCGTTGAAGGCGTGTCGTTTGATGAAACGCCCATGCCTCATCTGTCCCTTTCGGATATTGATTTATCGGCTGCTGAAGACATTCTCGGGCATTCAATTGATAATGAAGTTTTGCTTACCCTGCGGCTTGCCGCACATGCTCAGGGAAAGACTGTTCCCACGCGGGGTGGGGTTTTGCTGTTCGGGAAGAAGCGCAGCTTTTATTTCCCGGATGCCTGGGTGCAGTGCGGTCGATTTGTGGGTAAAGACAAGACCCGGATATTTGACCATATAGAGCTTTATGATCATTTACCTGTTGTTGTAGACAGTATTATGCTTTTCTTGAAAAAGCATGCAATGAGGGGTGCCGACTTCTCGGATATTCGTCGAAAGGATGTCTGGAGTATCCCTTTGGATGTTTTACGGGAAGTTGTTATTAACGCTCTCGTTCATGCTGATTATTCACAGCGCGGGGCTCCTGTTCGGATTGCCTTTTACGATGACAGGATTGAAGTGGAAAACCCGGGCATTCTTTTGCCGGGAATGACAATAGATGACATGAAGAACGGGGTTTCCAAGATACGCAATCCTGTGATTGCCAGAGTATTCAGAGAGCTGCTGCTTATTGAGCAATGGGGCAGTGGAGTTAAGCGGATATTTACTGAAGCCAGGAAATCCGGTCTTCGGGAACCGGAGGTTGTTGAGCTTGGAATGCGCTTGCGATTCATTGTTTATCTCAGAGGTTCAGTCGTGGTAGATGATGAAGGGCCCAGTCAGGGCCCGGTCGGGGCCCAGTGGATAAATGGTGAGCAAGATAAGCAAGTCAAAAAGATGCTTGTTGCCTGTATTGATGGAAACAAGACGAAACAAAAACTATTAGAATCTATAGGTCTTACCAATGCTTTCCTCAATTTCAAGAATCATGTTGTACCGTTGATAGACGAAGGTTTGCTTGAACGTACAATTCCCGATAAACCAACAAGCAGGTATCAGAAATACAGACTTGCAGACAAGGGGAAAGAATGGTTAGCAGCAAACGGGTTAATGATTGATTCTATTGAGCAAGACATTGAGCAAGATATTGAGCAAGTCGGTAACATGCTGAAAGAGTGTTTGAAGGGCGAGAAAACAAGGCAGGAATTGCTGGAGTCAGCGGGTTATTCAAACGCATATTTGAACTATAGGAATCATATTATCCCATTGCTGAATAATGGTTTACTGGAATTGACGATTCCGGAAAAACCAACTAGCAGGTTTCAGAAATACAGGCTTACTGATAAGGGAAGAGATTGGTTGGTGAAGAATAGTATCTTCGATAGCTGAGTGAGCAAATCGTTGAGCAAGATGAGCAAGACATTGAGCAAGATGAAGAGAAATGAATAATCAGGTTGGTGATAGTCTCAGACAGCGTTTTGAGAAGTGCAAAATAGTATTCCGATACGATGAGAAGATAGAACTGCTGAACAACGAGTTCGGGGTTCAGTACCGGATATTACGGGAAGAAACTGCGCTTGAATACCTTTGCCATCTTGGAACACACAACCCAGACCCTGCCTGAAAACTGAATACACGGCTATAATGGCCAATAATACAACGCGTAAAGCTTGAAAAACGCCGTAATTCGTTATACATAGAGCAGTTACCCACTACAGCAATAATTCTTAACCGAAAGAACGACGCACATGAAAACTAACACTTTCCCTACTTTGTTCTCCGTTGAACGCAACGAAGGTAATGGCGGGAGCGTCCCGAGCGACAGCACGGAGAGCAACCTGAGTAATAGCAGGGGCGTCCCGAGCGACAGCACGGAGAGCAACGAAGGTAATGGCGAGAGCGTCCCGAGCGTCAGCACGGAGAGCAACGAAGGTAATGGCGAGAGCGTCCCGGGCGTTAGCACGGAGAGCAACCTGAGCAGTAACAGGAGCGTCCCGAGCGTTAGCACGGAGAGCAGCTAATTCAGAAACTGTGGGCGTCCCGAGCGTTAGCACGGAGAGCAGCCTGAGTAACAGCAG
>CAZRXU010000125.1:0-6098 GCA_964604135.1 uncultured bacterium
GGCTATTGCAAGATTTGTTGCCGGACCGGCCATAGCCACAAGCATCATTCCCTTCCTGGGGTTTCTGAAAAAAGCTGGATTAACTGGAACAGGCTTCGCCCAGGCAAAAAGAAACGGAGATTTTGTCATGATCAGTATTGCCGGGAGGATTATCGTTCCGAAAAGATCCACATGTACAATCGGATTGAACGAAAGCCTTCCCATTCGGGAAGCCGTAGGATCCCCAAGCCTGTAAGCAACAAAGCCGTGAGCAATCTCGTGGCAGACGACACTGAAAAAAACCATCACGAGAACCAGGGGCATTTCCAGCAAAACCCTACCTCCTTCTTCCAGCCAGAAGCAACCAGACCATCTGTCCGACGGCGGCAAGTGCGCTGGCTACATAGGTTAATGCTGCTGCAGTTAGAACCTTCTTCACGCCGGCAACATCAGAATGGGAAAAGCCACGCTCTTTTTCAAGCCAGTTAACAGCTCTGGCACTGGCATTGAATTCAACAGGCAGCGTTACCAGCTGAAAAGCAAGAGCCGCGCCGTACAGAACAATACCGACATATATCAGGTTGGTCATGTGAAAGAAAAACCCACCGATAAGCAGAGGAAACAGCATTCTGCTTCCGAAATTTGCCACTGGAATAAGGGCAGTTCGGAATTTCAATGGAGCGTAGCCCATGGCATGCTGAACAGCATGACCTGCCTCGTGGGCAGCTATGCCAATTGCAGCCACAGAATCACTTCCGTAAACACCGCTTGATAAGCGCAGAACTCCGGACCTGGGATCGTAGTGGTCGGTTAGCCTACCCTGAATCTGTTGTATATCAATGTTGGCAAGCCCGTAGTTGTCTAGAATACTGCGAGCCATGGAAGCACCAGTAAGGCCCATTCCATTGCGCACCCGACTGTAGCGGTTGAACGTTGAGTTAACTTTTGACCTGGCAACCATACCAAGAATGAAAGCAGCAACGATAATAATCATGCCTGCGTTCATATCGTACATCATCTGGAACAGCATGTTCGTTCACCTTTCACTTTCTGATACTGTATGCAATTCATTTTCCATACGTATCTGAAAGCATACTACAAACATAAGCAATCGTAAGCCAAAACTGCGTCAATTCTGCACAAAGTCGGCACACCGAACACAGGTTCTGTGCCGCGTTGAGCTTTTCAGAGCTCTTTCAACCGGTTTTCTGAGTGCAGGCAGATCCTTTACATGAAGAGCCAACCTGAAAACGTTCTCTCTTGAAAAAACTGCAGGGCCAGCAGATGCCCAGAACTTGCTGCACAGCCTCTTCCACGAGGTTCGGCTTGCAAATACCACCGCTGGTACTGTGAGCCTCTCCGTGCCCGAGAATTCGATGGACCACCTGTTCTCTATCCACTTGAAAGGATACTGTTTCAAAGCCTCCCTGGTTCCTCTGCTATAGATCCATGCAGGTGCTGTAAACCCCGAAGGAGGTCTGCCCAGAACATCCGACATAATTCTGTATCCCTCATCGATTCTATTTTCTGCCTCGGCAGCTTCCAGCTGAAGAAACTCTCCTTCTCCTTTTGTTAAAAAACTACCCTCTATAGAAAACCTGCCGGAGTCACCAAGGTGATACAGCCCGTGCTGAGCAATTTCAACACCAGCGCTGCTCAGTTCGCGAAGCCATGAGCAAAAATCAGGAAATCTGTCGATCCGCCCGGTGTTGTGATAATCTGGAACCACCAGCATGGTAAAGTTCGCACCGGTTCTCTGCATTATCAAACCGACCAGAGCTTTTGATCGCTCAAACATCACCGGTGTAACATCGTGCAGAGAAACAAGAACTTTCTTCACTAACGGATTGTATCCCCGGGTTTAGCGTCAGACCCGGGTTCCAGCAGGAACACACCGGATTCTCCATCACTTGCCATAAGCATCCCGTGGCTTACAACACCACAGAGTTTCGCCGGTTTAAGATTGCAGACCACGGCGACAAGGCGGTCTTGAAGCTGTTCCTTTGTGTAGTACGGTTTCATCCCCGCCACAACGGTTCTCACCATATCCCCTGTATCCACCTCAATTTTGTAGAGTTTCTTTGCCTTTTTTATATCCTCAACGCTGAGGATTCTACCCACTTTGAACTCAATTTTCAAAAAATCCTCAAAATCGACCAGTGGCGTGGGCTGCTCTTCAGCAGGTTTCTCCTGTTCGTTCATTACCCCTTCAAACCCTTCTTCCAGCTTACTGAAAAGTATTTCGGCACTGTTTAAACTGTGACCCGACTCGAGCAGAACCCTGCCGGCATCAGACCATTTCAGGTTTTTAAGCCCGAACATTTTCCGAATTCTCCCTGCGGAAAACGGTATGAAGGGTTCGAAAACCACCGCAAGAGAGGCACATAGATTCAGACAGGAAGCAACTGTAACAGCACACTGATCGGGATCTGTATTCAGTGACTTCCAGGGCTTCTGTGTATCGAAATACCTGTTCCCTTCCCTGGCGAGATCCATTGCCAGAGCTACCGCTTTCTTAAACTTGAACGACTCCAGCAGAAAGGCAATTTCTTCGGCAGTTCCTGCGGCTTCTGCAAGCAATCTCTCATCCGGGCTGGCATCGGGAACTTTCCCGCTAAACTTGCTTGCTGTAAACTTCAGCGTTCTGTTAACAAAGTTGCCCAGAACATCCGCCAGTTCGTTGTTTCTTGACCTGTACTCAGTCCACGAGAAGTCGGAATCTCTTGTCTCCGGTGAATTCACTGCCAGGGCGTAACGCATGGGATCAGGCGAGAAGTGCTTGAGATACTCGCCCATGCCTATTCCCGTACCCCGACTGGTGGAAAACTTCTGCCCTGAAATATTAAGGAATTCGTTGGCCGGTACGTTCCAGGGAAGAGTGTAGTTACCCAGCCCGTGCAGAAGAGACGGCTCAATAATACAGTGGAAGACTATGTTATCTTTGCCGATGAACTGAACAAGCCTTGTGTCTGGATCCTGCCAGTACTTTTTCCACTCGTCAGGTTCTTTTCCCGCTTTTCTGAAGTACTCTCTGGTGCTGCTGATGTAGCCAAGAACCGCCTCAAACCACACGTAGAGAACCTTGCCCTCGGCCTCCTTAAGGGGAACGGGAACTCCCCATGAAATATCGCGGGTGATCGCTCTCTCTCGAAGACCATCACCAAGCCAGCTGTTGCAGTACTTCAGCACATTGGGTTTCCAGTCGGTCTGTTCTCCCAGCCATCCCTCCAACCACTGCTGAAAACGATCAAGAAGCAAAAACCAGTGTTTTGTCTCTCTGGGTTCAGGTGTTGAACCGCAGATTCCACAGCGGGGATCGATCAGCTCGAAAGGCTCGGTCCAGGTGCCGCAGCTTTCACACTGATCTCCCCTGGCTTCTTCGGACCCGCATTTTGGGCAGGTTCCGTTTATGTACCTGTCCGGCAGATATCTTTTGCAGCTGGGACAGTAGAACTGCTTCATGTTCCTTGGCACTATGTAGCCCTTCTCAAGAAGTTCCAGAAAGACACTCTGTGCAAACTCGGCATGCTCAGGGCGGGTTGTTCTTGAAAAATTGTCGAAGCTGATTCCGAACCTGCTGAAATCATCTGCAATAACTGAATGGTACAGATCTACCACTTCCATGGGCGTTATGCCCATTTTCTCGGCGGTTATAGTTATTGGAACACCGTGTTCATCTGTACCGGAGCAGAACAGAATATCGTGCCCCCTCATTCGCATGAACCGTACATATATATCCGCTGGAAGATACGCTCCTGCAAGATGTCCCAGATGCAGCGGACCATTTGCATAGGGAAGCGCACTGGTTACCATGTATCGTGACATCAGGGTTTCCTCTCTTTGTTGCTCTTCCTTCTGTGCCGCCCGTACCCTCTGTTTCTATTTTTCTTCTCCGGTTTAGCTTTACCGCCATCCGTTCTGCTTGTTTGAACAGCTGTCTTCGGTGTGGTTTTTTCGCCGGTAACCCGACGTTCCACAGCCTTTTTTACAGGCACCGGCGGCGGCGTGGTCATTGTTCGCCTCCTGTGAAAATCCTCAATAGGCAAAAGCTCCTCTTCACCTGAACCTTCCCACAAGAGGGTAACATTCTCTTTGAAAATATCAACGCTTTTAACAAGTGCCTGCAAACCGTTCACCTTGAGCTTAAGCCCAACTCTGGGATACGTTCTTGAAGCTTTGTGATAAAACTCTGTTTCGTACTCGAGACAGCACATTAAGCGGCTGCATGCACCGGAAACCTTGCTGGGGTTCGGGGACAAATGCTGATCTCTTACAGACTTAAGTGTTACAGACTTGAATTCGTTAAGAAAACCTGCACAGCAAAGTTGTCTACCGCAGATTCCAACCCCGTCTTTGTATTTTGCGTCGTCTCTAACACCTATCTGGCGCATTTCAATTCTTGCTCTAAACGCAGAGGCCATGTCGCGGACAAGCCCCCTGAAGTCGGTTCTCTGGTCGGCTGTAAAAAATATTCTGATTCTGTTTCTGTCAAGCTGGGATTCGCAGTCGGTAAGCCGCATATCAAGATTGCGTACCTTAACCCTTGCCGCACAGTGTTTCAATACTTCTTTTTCAAACTCACGGTTTGCTTCGAAATTCTCTTTATCTGCTTGTGTTGAAACCCTCAGGAAAGTACCCTCTATTCTGTCCATGTTACCGTCGGAAGGTGGTAGTTTTGCAACTACCCTGCCCATGTCTTCGCCGCGATCAACAGATACAACAACCATTTCACCCATATTTACGGGTTTACCGCTGCGGTTATCGAACACAAGAAGTCTTCTAGACTTAAACGCAAGCTGAAGGATTTCCACCGGCTGTTTTTCCATAGTATGAACATCCTCATCTTTCATTTCAATACCCGGTTTTTCTGGATCCTGCTGCAGCTGCGGAAAAAGCCATGGAAGGGGAAACATTGGCCCTCAACCGTATTTCACAGCCCCGAAAGAGAGCTTCCATCCGTTGAAATACAGCATCATTCGCATTGCCTGCAGAAGGTACAGCCTTCCGGCTGAGAGGTTCAGCTCCAGACAGTACCCGCCTCTTGTCATGAACAAGTGAAATCATCTCACTGCACAGAGAAAGAACTCCGTCACGGCCAAGCTTTCTAGACAGTTTCTCTATTTCTGCTGCAAGTTCCATGTTCCCCAGAGACCTGTTGAATATAAGGTTGAAAACTTCCTCTGCCTGATTGCTGTCTTTTATCTTTTCCCTGCTTAGTACGAGAGCAGCCCCGGGACACCCTCCGGAGACAAGTGCTACCCTAGCTGCTTTCTCTGCCGAGACACCACGCTTCTGAAGCAGAGCCTCCACCATGGAATTGCTGAGTCTTCCAAACCTTACAGTATGCGCCCTTGACCTCACTGTGGGAAGAAGACCTGAAACCCTTGAAGTAATCAGAATGATAAGAGCTCCCTCTGGTGGTTCCTCCAGAGTTTTCAGCATGGCGTTGGCCGCCTCTCTTCTTAACCTGTGTGCATCGTAGATGATCTCGACATAACCATGCCCTTCAAAAGACTTCCGCGACAGTCTGTGCGTCAATTCACGCATTTGGCTAATTGAAATATAGGTGTTACCTGGAAAGCGGAGAGGCGTTATTCCGTCTTCTGCCCTGGTTTTGAACAATTCTGCAAATTCCTCGGGTTTCGTGGTTTTCATACCGGGAAGTGTTATTCTTACATCTGGGTGTGTCAGACCGTCAATCTGCCGACACTGCCTGCACTGACCGCAAAACCCGCTTTCAACCTCTGAACAGATTCTGGCCTTTGCCAGGTCAAGAGCTGCAGTAAGCCTGCCGCTTCCATCAGGTCCAGCAAGAATATAGGCATGTGCAAGCCTGTTACTATAAACAGCGGAAGCAAGTATTTTTTTAGGCTGATCCTGACCAGTCAAAGTTGAAAACAGTTCCATATCTACTCCAGATACTCCATGGGGTTCACCGGCTCGCCTGCACGGCGTATCTCAAGATAACATCCTGATCTTCCACCGGGAAGAGCACCTGTCATCCCCAGAAATGTTCCGGTATCAATCGTTTCTCCCCGTTCCACAGCCAGGCTTCCAAGGTGAGCATAAACACTGTAGTAACCATCAAGATGATCCAGTATTATCATTCTTCCCATGTT
>CAZRXU010000126.1:0-5940 GCA_964604135.1 uncultured bacterium
GCCGTTGTACTCATGAGAGCCGAGAGACCAATTGCGTCGGCTCCGTGCTTTTTTGCCGCTTCAACTATTGCTTCGGAAGAAATATCCTTGCCGAGGTCTACCACATTGAACCCTGCATTTGACAGGAACAGGGAAACAAGATTTTTCCCTATATCGTGGATATCTCCCCTTACAGTGGCCAGAACAATTGTTCCCCTATTGGCTTCTTTGTTTGATTTCAGGTGGGGCTTCAGTATTACCATAAGAGCTTTTGCTGCTTCGGCACCTGCTATCAGATGGGGTAAAAACAGCTTTTTCCGAGAGTAAAGATTTCCAAGCTTGTCCATTGCCGGAGCCAGACACTCGTCAACTATAGCAACCGCACCCTTTCCCGATTTAAGAAGCAGGTCTGCAGCATGCTTTGCTCCTGCCGTATCTCCTTTAAGCAGAGATTTTCGCAGCAAAGCATCATTGCCAATGGATTCTACATTATCGTCATCGGGAATCTCAATGTCTGCCGGGTCAAATCTGCCGCAGAGAGCTGCCGCTCCTGTGGTGATAACGGGAGTTACATGGTCAAGAACATTTACTATTCCAGCATCCAGCCCATCCATAGAGAGGGTTGCAAGAAAAGCAGCGTTGATTCCGCCCCTCTGCGGAAGACCGTGTGACACATTGGAGACGCCTGCTATGGTTAGAATATTGCTCTTCTTGAACAATCGAAGGGTTTCAAGAGTAACCCGGGGGTCTGCTCCTGTGGCAAGTGCTTTTACTATGGGGTCTGCAAACACCCTTGAAGCCGGGAACCCGAACTTCTTCAGTATGGCAATACCCTTTTGTACAACACTCAGGCGTTCTTCCGGAGTTTCCGCAAGCCCGTTCTCATCTATTGGCAGCAGAACAGCATATCCCCCGTGGCGCAGAAGAATACCAACCCTTTCAGCTATGTGTTCTTCTGTGGCCATAAGAGAGTTGAGCAGCCCGATACCGCCGTTCTGAATAAAGGCTGCTTCAATGTTTTCAGGTGAAGACAGATCTACAGAAACCGGAGCACCTATGGACAGGCTGGAAAAAACCTGTTCAATAAATCCTTCAGGAATCAGTCTTTCAAGGCCCAGATTAACATCGATAAGATCGGCTTTTTCCTGCGCTTTTGCCATGGAAACAGCTGTATCTGGATCTCCTCGCCTGATCGACTTTTTCAGCTCTTTCCTTCCTGTGGGGTTTACCGACTCTCCCACCATCAGCATGGCTCCACCAATGGGAACCACCGAATCAACAGAAGTAAAAGCGGCAAGAGCTTCTTTGGCTACCTTTTCCACGGGTCTTATGCCAACTGCCCGCTTCAGTGCTGTGATGTGTTCAGGTGTTGTTCCGCAGCAGCCACCGATGATGGAGGCTCCGGCCCATGCCATTTCTTCCGTTGCAGCGGCGAACATATCCGGCGTCATAAGGTAGTTGCCCGAGCTGTCCGGCAGGCCGGCGTTGGGTTCAACTGTAACAGACCTTTTAGAAAATCTGGCCATTTCGCTGATAACCGGAAGAAGGCCCTCGGGGCCTGTAGAGCAGTTTGCACCTGCTGCGTCAACAGCCAGCTGATTACACAGCAGCGCCAGCGCTGTCGGGGAAGTGCCGGCCCCGCTTCTTCCGTCTTCGGAGAAAGTAAGATGAGCACTGATAAACCCATCAGGGCTTGCGTCTCTTGCAGCAAGAACAGCGGCCTTGAGTTCTCGGGGGTCGGTAAAGGTTTCAAGAAAGAATACGCTAATGCCTGCTTCAACAAGGGCCTTTGTCTGCACAAGAAAACTGTTGTAAACATCCATCCATCCGGTGTCTCCAACAGGGCGAATCATCTCGCCTGACGGCCCGATACTTGCAGCGGCAATTGCCTTTCCATCAAGGGCAGAGATTACAGTTTCAGCAAGAACACGGTTGATTGCAGCAGTGTCGAAACCTAGTTTGATCTGCGAGCCGCCAAAAGTGCAGGCCAGAACAATATCGCTTCCGGCGTTCATGTATGATCTGTGTATTTCAGAGAGTTCCCGCAGATGCTGTGATGCCCATATTTCTGTTGATACTCCTGCAGGCATTCCATGCTTCATCAGCATAGTACCCATGGCACCGTCAAGGAAAAGAATTCTTTTGGAAAGCAAGTCTTTCAGCTGTTTTGCGGAATCCATCCGGTTACTCCAGTCATACTTTTTACAGGTATTAGCATGTAGCTTTCATTGCATTCTATTTTTAAATCAGGGAACAAATCAACGATATCCCTTTGAACAGGCAAAGGGAAGTCGCCGTAGCCGGGAGCCACTCTTCTGGTTGGAATCATGCCTAAAGACACAGACATAGCAGCCTGAAGCGCTTTCATTAAAGACTCCACAGCAACAGAGGCTGCAGAATCAAGCATAAACCTGTTTAGTTCCGCAGGGCCATCCAGAAGTTTGTCTACAGTTCTGCCTAGGGAAGTAATGGAAACTGAAACAAGCTTGTCGGGCCACATGTTCTGAAGAAAATCAGGATGCTCTCCCGAAGGGAACAACACTGCTCCGTAAATTGCCTCCGAATAGAGTTCTTTCAGTACCGAAAGTGCTTTCTGCGCACGGCTCTCTATCTCCCTGCCAGCCTCATGGGGAGGGCACCCTGCCCGCCAGAGCACTTGCTTCAGGGTCGGCGGAACAAAATCGAGCTCGAGATTTATCCTTCTCACTTTGGTTCACGCTGGCCGGAGCGGAACACAATCTCCCGGATCTGAGGTATTCTATTCATGGTGTAGAGGTGTATACCGTCTGCACCTTCTTTAACGAGGTCGGCTATCTGTGCGATCGCGTAGTCAACCCCTGCTTTTGCAAGGTCATCGGTATTGTGAGAGTATTTGTCGAACAGATTAAGAAGTTTTGCAGGAATGGAAACCTCGCACATCATCAGTATTCTCTTGATCTGCTTGTAGTTAAGAATAGGCATAATTCCGGGAACAACGGGAACCTCGATGTTTCTGCTTCGTACTCTTTCAAGAAAATCGTAGAAAACCCGGTTGTCAAAAAACAATTGTGATATCAGAAACTCTGCTCCGGCATCCACCTTTCGCCTGAGGTTGTCCAGGTCGTGGCTGATCCTTTTTGCTTCCATGTGGCCCTCCGGGTAGGCGGCGGCTCCCACACAGAAGCTCTCTCTGGCGGAAATCTCTGCTATAAGCTCACTTGCATAACGGTAGTCACGATTGTCTGCAGAAGAGTTGGGCGGAATATCCCCTCGGAGAGCAAGAATGTTCTTTACACCGCGTGCTTCAAGACTGTCCAGCACAGTCTCAACTTCGCTTCGGGTGTGCCCTATGCAGGTCATGTGAGCAAGAGATTCAAACCCGTATTCGTCACGCACGCGGGAAGCAATTTCAACTGTGGTTTTTGTAGAGTCTCCTCCGGAAGCATATGTAACACTTACAAAAGAGGGATTGAGATCACGCAGGCCGTCAAGTGTGCGGAAAACCGTTTTGAGGCTGTACCCCGGTTTCGGGGGAAACACCTCAAGAGATAAAACAGGTTTTTCCGTTCTGTATATATCCGCTATGCGCACAACAACCGGCCTTTCAGTTCCTCCAACAACAGAGCAACAGTGGAAAATAACAGGAAAAGGTTTTCCGGCAAAGGTTGATTGACGATTCTAATTTACCGTCTATATTGTGTGTAGCATGAGGAGATACCCCTTAACAGGGGGCGCCAACCGAGAAATTTCCACGGTGGCAGGCGAAAGCCCATGTGCGGGGTGGCCCGAAAAACAGTTTTTCGTGCCGTTCTGTGTAGCGCAGAGCGGCTTTTTACAACAGGGGGAGCTTTTTTGAAACACGACAAATCAATCTGCCTCACACTGAACCCTCCCTCTCTTCGCTCATTCGAACACATGACCATGTCCGGGCCCTGCGGGGCCGGGAGAATCTCAGCTATCTAACACAGTCTCTCAGCTTCAGCAGGGCCTTTTTCAACAGCAGTAGTTTGTGTTGAATACCCTTACAAAACTGGAGCATCATGTATACGGAACGATTCTACAGAAGCTGGACGGCATCCAGCCTCGAATCCTTCAGAGTGGTACAGGGAGAAAGTGACCTGCAGATCTGTGCAGAAAGAAACCTCAGAAAACAGGCGCTTCTCGCCCTTGCAGCGGTAAGAAAAATATTGAACGAGCACATTGCACAGAATCCTGTTTTCGAAAGGTCACTTACGCCACTGTCCACAGCAGTAGAAAACCCTCTTGTAAAACAAATGGAAGAGGCCGGACGGCAGTGGAACACAGGGCCCATGGCCTCTGTGGCAGGGGCCATTGCACAGGAAGTGGGCACCAGTCTGCTGCAGTACTCCCGCACGGTAATTGTGGAAAACGGTGGTGATATATGGGCATCTGCCCCTGGGCATCTTGAATTTCTTGTTTACCCCGGTGAGCTTTCTCCTTTCGCTGAAGGAATAAGGTTTTCCATCGACGCTTCTGAAGGGATTTCAGTGTGCACCTCAAGCGGCAAGGTGGGCCCGTCTTTTTCTCTGGGCAGGGCAGACGCTGTAACGGTTATTCATTCGTCAGCAGCAACAGCAGACGCAGCAGCAACTTCTCTTGCAAACAGAATACACGGAGAGTCAGATGTAACAGCTGTGGTGGAGGAAGTGGCAGCCGGAAGAAAACTGAAGGGAATCATTGCAGTTTGCGGAGAGTCACTGGGCATCTGGGGAGACATACATCTGACGGAAGGTAAAAAAAATGCATAAATCAATCGAAGCAATAAACAAGAAGATACAAAGCGGAACAGCAGTGGTTCTTACAGCAGGGGAAATGACCTCTTTCGTTAAGGAAAATGGAGCCACCAAAGCTGCAGAAAAGGTGGATGTTGTAACAACAGGCACTTTCGGGCCGATGTGTTCAAGCGGTCTTCTTGTAAACACCGGCCACTTTGCTCCAAGAATCAACTTCAAAGAAGCAACCCTGGGCGGTGTACCCGTCTACTGCGGAATAGCTGCAGTTGATCTGTTTATCGGGGCTACTGCCCGGGGGAAAGCACCGGGTTACGGAGGCGGTCACGTGATTGAAGATCTGGTAAGCGGGAAGAAAGTATATCTGGAAGCGGAAGGACACGGCACCCACTGCTACCCCAGGCAGAGTATCAAAACAACAATCAGCCTTTCCTCAGTAGCCAGTGCACAGCTCACCAACTTCAGGAACGCCTACCAGAACTACAATGTGGCTGTTAACGGTTCAAACAAAGAAATCAGAACCTACCTGGGAGTTCTGAAGCCTGGCTTTGCCAACGCCGGATACAGCGGTTCCGGAGAGTTCAGCCCGCTTATCAACGACCCGTACTTCCGCACCATAGGAACAGGCACAAGGATCTTTCTGGGCGGGGGAACCGGCTGGATAACAGGGCCTGGTACACAGCACTGCAGCAACCCGGAAAGGGGAGCAAACGGTGTTCCCACAGAGGGAGCCGGAACCATCTCTGTAAGGGGAGACCTCCGCGGAATGTACCCCAGGTACTTAAGGGGAGTGTGGATAAAGGGCTACGGAGTCTCCCTGTCTGTTGGGGTTGGCATCCCTATTCCCATACTGGATGAAGACATGGCACTTCGCACCGGGGTTTCCGACGCCGACATTCTTGCCCCTGTGGTTGACTATTCCAGTGATTACCCTGAACTCAAAAGCAAGGTTTTAGGACATGTCTCCTACCGCGACCTGTACTCCGGGGAGTTCTCTCTTAACGGCACAAAGGTAAGAACTTTCAGCCTTTCCAGCAGAAAAATGGGAGAGGAAATAGCAGTTGAGTTGAAAAACCGCATAGAAAAGAAACAGTTCCTCCTGACATCACCTTCGGAAGTGCTTGAAGCAGTGTAAACACAATACCCGGCGGCAGATATTGAACACACTGCCGCCGGGTATAACAGGTTTATGCGAGAGTATGAAACTGTCAGTTCGATTCCTCTTCGGGGT
>CAZRXU010000127.1:0-5934 GCA_964604135.1 uncultured bacterium
GCAGGGGAAACCATTGAAGCCGAGTCTGATTCTGCTGCGGAACAAACACTGGAGCTGGAGATAACCGGAGCAATCGGTATTGAGCTGGGAGACAGCAACTATGTGCTCGGGGCAGTGCAGCAGATAGCACACGACCTTAGTGGGAACATCCTGGTTCTTGACCGTTCTGCATGCTGCGTGCGGGTATATTCGCCTTCCGGCGAATTCATCAGGCAGATTTCCAATGAGGGCAGCGGCCCCGGTGAACTGCTTAGTCCGTTCTGCATGGTGGTGACTGAAGACGGAAGAATACTTGTAGAGTCTCCATTCAGCGGTGGAGTGCATGCATATACTCAGAGCGGAGAATGGCTGGGGCTGGTTACACAGATTTCCAACAATCCACTGATGAATGCTGTAGCTGCCGAAGGAAACTCATACATTGCCATGAGAGTTGTTGTGGATGTGAATGAAAGCGGAGATCTGGAAGTGGATGCATTTATAGGGCTGTATGAAGAAGATGAGGAGCCTGTCAGAAAGTACTGGGAGTATGTTTTTCCATATGACCCCAACGACCTTACCATCATGTTGAAGAACAGTCTGCTGGGGCATGTGTTCACCGCAGACAGAGACGGAAATGTGTTCATAGCAGAGCTTACAAGCGAACAGTACTTTGTGCAGGGTTTCAGAGCAGACGGCGAGCTGTTCCTTGAGATCGAGCAGGATGCAGACAGGGTAGAGAAAACACAGCAGGAGATGGATGAAGAGGAAACCTATGTAATTTCTTACCTGAGAGCACTTGGTCTTGACGGAGTGGCACTGCAGTACAACCCGGAGCCCTATAGAAACACAATAAGTGATGTGGAAGCAGACGGAGAAGGCAGATTGTGGGTTCGCAGAGGAACCGTTACGGAGCCGGTGTTTGATGTGTACAACTACGATGGAGAGAAACTCTTTACCGCCTCTGTACCGGGTGTTGGTGAAGACAGTACCTTCTGGGAATTTACCATAGATCAGTTCGGGATCATTGCGTACTCCGCTAACCCCGAGCTTTATCAGCAGGTTTACATTCTGGAGATGCCTGAACTTCAGCAGTAGCAGGATGGCGTGCGAAGATATCGAACGGGTATTTATACGTAAAATAAGGATCTATAATACTTGATTCTCCTGGTGGTAAGAGTAGCCTGAAGAGTTACCTTTCGGTTAACTTTTCCTCTCACTTTCCCTGAAGATAGGTGGTTTTTTAATTCTAGGATGTGGCATCTAAATGCATTGGGGGAAGCTTATTGAAGGCATTGTATAAGTCTTGATCAAATAGATCAGCGCTTACAATTTGTGATACAGTTAACACAATACCCCTATCGTTATTGATTTCTCTCGCGTTCTTTGCATTTTCTGAATTCAAATGCAACTGATATGCTTTGGTGTAGTTTGCTGTAAATGTTACTTTGTGTTCGACTGGATGCCTAAAACCACTTTGTACTGGAAGTATTTTAATGTATTCATACTCTGACACTGGCTCAAACGCTTGCAAGGCGCGGCCAACGTAAACTTTTCCATTGAGCATTGATATTTGAATTAGCTTCTCTTCTTCAAAAGCTCTCATTAAAAGCTCATCAAAATGATCCCCATATTTCAAAATCTCTCTCTTAACCCACATTTCTCTTCGATAAAAGATGTTGATTAATAATGGTACTATTAGTCCAAGCAATAAAGCAATAATAGATTTGCCAATATGCTGGATAGGTAAAAAGTCATGGAATCGTGAAACGCTGTTTGAATAACGAATGCAACCAAAATAAGAAATAGCATAACCAACAGCCAGAAATAAAACTCCCCACAACGCCGACTGAAAGAATAATCTGTAACCATCAATTCGCTTAATTGATGCTCTTGTCATGTTGCAACTGGAAGCAAAAAAATAGCCACCCAACAGTGGCAATACAAGAAGGTTAAGAATCACTTGTTAACTACTCGGACTTGACGCGGTAGCTTTTTTCTTCGCTTCAAAAAAAGCGTTTGTCTTCTTCATTTGTTCTTTAAACTTGTGCGAGCGAATTACTTCATCTGCTGACACTGAAACCTTTCCGCTCCAAGAATATACAATCTTAGGAGAGTCATCTTTGGCATCAGTATTATGGCAAAATAACGAACCCAGCAAAGGAATCATGTAGCTACCTCACTCTCTCACGAAACATGTATCCAGCCGAGCCCTGTGTCAATTGCTTCATCTTTGCCTCTGCAACTTTTCTTTCGTTCTGAAGTTTTTGGCTTCAATCCCGGGTTTCAATTCAATCTGTTCTCTCTTGCTTTGTATTGAAGAAGCAAAGTGACTAAATGTTAATAATTGGTGTATAAACAATAAAGAATGTTTGGTTATTGCATGAGAACAGCTTACTGAAGAAGCTTGACAAAACACGATTCCTCTGGTATATTATTGGCCATTATGTGGGTGGTCCACAATTGTTTTTTAAGGAGTTGTTGTAATGTTAAGAACCAATCTTAAGCACACAGACACAGACGCTGAGTACAAAGATGTTATTGAAAACAACGAAAATGTTATGATTTGCTGCGGACGCATGGGGCCTATGTGTCTTCCTGTTTACGACATTATGGAAAATCTTGAAGAGAAGTACCCCAATGTTGTTTTTCGCGACATGGATTTTGACGGCCCCGCCGGGTACAACATCAGATCACTTCCGGAGTGCAGAAGGTTCAACGGTTTGCCTTTCACCATATACTACAAGAACGGCAAGGTTGTTGCGGCTACTACAAGTATTCAGAACAAGAAACAGGTTACCTCAATCCTCGATAAAGAGTTTTCCTGATCGGTTTCTGAAAGGCAATCTGTAACCATCCGGAGGAAAACCATGGGTGAAAAATACGATATTATCGTGCTGGGTGCTGGCCCTGCCGGTCTTACTGCTGGTATTTACCTGTCTCGGGCAAGGGTGAAAACCCTTATTGTAGATTCCGGTACTGCCGGTGGGCAGATGGTCATGTCTTACAATGTGGCCAACTATCCAGGTGTGGAAACAACCTCCGGATGGAACATTTCACAGACAATGCTTCGCCAGGCAAAAACATTTGGGTGCAAAGTAATGACCCAGTCACCTGTCACAGGCATGAATCTGTCGGGGGAAGACAAGTGGGTTGAGGTTGAAGACGAAGGTAAATTCCATGCAGACGCGATTATCGCAGCCACTGGAGGAGTTCCCCGTGAACTGGGCATGGAGAGCGAGAAGAGGTTCATGGGAACAGGTATTTCATACTGTGCCACATGTGACGGAGACTTTTTTACAGACAAGGAAATAGTAGCAATAGGTGGTGGAAACTCTGCACTTGAAGAAGCTGTGGGTTTAACCAAATATGCTTCAAAAGTTACTATTGTTCACGAGTTTAACAACTTTCAGGCTCAGCCGTGGATAGTGGAAGAGGCGCGGAAAAACGGAAAAATACACTTCCTCATGGCACAGGATATCATTGAGTTTACCGGAACAGATCATCTGGAAAAAGTAATTGTGGCTTCCAAAGAAACAGGTGAAAGAACTGTAATCCCCGCTGAGGGCTGTTTCATTTTTATCGGTTATGTGCCCAACACTTCGGTATTCAAGGGTATTCTTGATATGAACGAAAAAGGAGAACTGGTTACAGACCGCCAGATGAACACCAGTGTACCAGGGGTTTTTGCTGCAGGCGACCTGCGCGAGAAACGGTTCCGGCAGATCACAACCTCTGTGGCTGATGGAACAATTGCAGCTCTCTCTGCCATTGATTATCTGCAGCAGAAGGCAGACGGCTCACCTGTGTAATATCCCGTTGTGGTTGTGAGCAGGAGGGAATGTGTTAGTAAAAACTCTGTTGGTGATGTCTGCTCTGGTTCTGGTATACGTTCTTTTAAAGGCTGCCGGAAAAGCTCAGGCAAAAAGAGCTCAGGAACTGCTTGATAAGTTCAGAGAAAAGAAGGTTGTTTCTGTAAAAGCCGGTGCGAATTTTTTCGGGCAGCAGTCACTGGGGTATTCCCAGGTGCGCGGTAACTGCTCACTTGTGATCACTGAAGATGAGATCTTTTCTGAAATGTGGCTCCCCAAAAGGTCATTCACTATCCCGGTAGCATCAATTGTTTCCATTGAAACGCCAAAATCATTTCTTGGTAAATCCCGTGGCAGACCGCTTTTGAAGGTTGTTTTTACCAATGAAAACGGAGTGAAAGACTCTGCTGCATGGCAGATCAGAGACCTTACCGAAACAGTGAAGCTTCTTAGGAATCTTGTGGAATAGCCAGCCTGTATTTTTGTGTTGTTTCACTGCCGTTACTATTTATAGGATATTTTCAACAGGCTGTTTCACGCTGGGAACTGTTAGATAAGTACAACTTTTATGAGCACATTTAACTAAGTGCAGTACAGTAAGATAGTGGCTAGTGAACTGCTGTTTTTCAGGTGTTGATTTTTCTCCACATAATCCGATATAATAAGTAGGAAGTATGTGCTTCAGCCGGGCACCGTCGGCTTGGCATTTAGCACTAAATCCAGTAACAGACAAGAAACATTTCCGGTGGGGTCCCATGGGAAAATGCCGGGCGGTGTGGTACTGAGAAATCAACAGGTGCAGGAACAGTGACAGGTTCATTGCTTTTTTTCCGGCGGAATGGGGGCGGAAGCAAGTCGGGAACAAAACTGCAGAGGCAGTTGAGAAGTTAACAGTAGTACGGAAAGGTCAGTTGCCGCAGGAGCAGAGGCATTTCCGGAATTTGTTGTTCTGTACACTCATGACAAAGGGCTTGGTAATCAATGGCAGAGAATCTAGAAGCAGCCGTAAAACAGATTTGCAGCAAAAACGGTAACGACAGAACACGGATGATGGATATCGTTCGGGAGGTTCAGGGTCGTTTCGGGCAGGTTTCCAGCCAGGCGATGAGCACAATCGCCCAGGCGGTGAATTCCCACAGAGTTGAGGTGGAAAGCGTTGTGTCGTTCTACTCTTTTCTGTCGGAAGAACCTAAAGGCAAGTTTGTTATCCGTGTGTGTAACGATATTATCGATAAGATGCAGGGCGTTGAGAAGGTGGCAGAAGCTTTCCGTGAAGAACTTGGTATCGATTTCGGAGAATCTACTCCTGACGGAAAGTTCACTTTAGAGTGGACTCCATGTATTGGAATGTGTGATCAGGCACCAGCGGCACTGGTCAACAACAAAGTGATAACACGGCTTTCAAGCGATTCCGCAAGAGAAATTGTAGAATCACTTAAGCAGAACGAAGACGAGAACCGTCTTCTGCACATGCTGGGAGACGGCAACAACGCCGATCCGCTGGTCAATTCCATGGTAAACAACAACATACGCGAACGCGGCCCGGTAGTATTTGCCGACCTTGAGCCTGGAACCGCAATACACAAGGCGTTGTCCATGTCAGCGGTTGAGGTGATAAAAGATGTAAAGACTGCCCGTCTTCGCGGGCGGGGCGGGGCAGGTTTCCCAACAGGAATGAAATGGGAGTTTACCAGGGCTGCCAGCGGTTCCGATAAGGTTGTAATCTGCAATGCCGATGAGGGTGAACCGGGAACATTCAAAGATCGCACTATTCTTACCGAGAAACCCGATCTGCTTTTTGAAGGTATGACAATAGCAGGGTACGCTATCGGTGCGCGCACCGGTGTTTTGTATCTTCGGGGAGAATACGCCTACCTCAGACCGTTTCTTGAGAATGTTCTTGCAGAGCGCAGAAACAAGAGCCTGCTGGGAATGAGTATTCTTGGGAAAACCGGTTTCGACTTCGACATAAGAATACAGATGGGCGCCGGAGCTTATGTCTGCGGAGAGGAAACCGCTCTTATAAGTTCCTGCGAAGGGCTGAGGGGTGACCCCAAGAACAGGCCTCCATTCCCGGCACAGAAAGGTTACCTGACACTTCCCACATCGGTAAACAATGTTGAAACATTCTGTTGCGTTGCAAGAA
>CAZRXU010000128.1:0-5933 GCA_964604135.1 uncultured bacterium
TCAACCTGGTGTCTTCAGGAATACAGTGGAGCTCCAAGGCTTGATCTACTCGCTCCTGATATACTGAGGGCTTATACGGCAAAGCCGGAAAGACTCATGGAATACGCTCTGGGTCAGCCGGATGAGACCACCATAGTAATTGACGAAGTACAAAAGGTGCCTGAATTGTTGTCAGTTGTACATTCCATTCTGGAGTTGAAGCGCGGGTACAGGTTTGTTCTTACCGGTTCCAGTTCACGAAAGCTCAAACAAACCGGTGTCGATATGCTGGCCGGGCGGGCCGCTTTACGAACAATGCATCCTTTCATGGCAGGAGAACTGGGAAGCCACTTTTCGCTGGAAACAGCACTTGAACAGGGAATGCTTCCTGTTGTATGGGATTCGTCCTCGCCATCGGATGTGCTGAAAAGCTATGTCGGGGTGTATCTTCGCGAAGAAGTAATGATGGAAAGCCTCGTTCGGAACCTCGGTAACTTTTCAAGATTCCTTGAGGCTGTGAGTTTTTCTCATGGGCAGGTTCTCAATATCAGTAATGTTGCCAGAGACTGCGGCGTCCAAAGAAAATCTGTTGAAGGCTATATTTCAATTCTGGAAGATCTGCTTCTGGCTTGCAGGGTTCCGGTTTTTCAGAGAAGGGCGAAGCGTGCCGTAGCAGGCCATCCCAAATTCTATTATTTTGATACCGGGGTATTCAGAAGTGTCAGGCCGAAGGGTCCGCTTGACAGCCCGGATGAAATCAACGGCGCTGCTCTTGAGGGGCTGGTGTTTCAGCATCTCAGGGCATGGTCAGAGTACAGAAAAAGGGATGCACAACTGTATTACTGGAGAACCAGATCAGGCACAGAAGTGGATTTTATTCTGTATGGAGAACGGTGTTTCCAGGCAATTGAAGTAAAGAACGCAAGGGAAATCAGAAGCAGAGACCTGAAACCTCTAAAGTCATTTATTGATGATTATCCGGAATGCACCCCCCTCATGCTTTACAGAGGAACCTCCCCGGTACTTATTGACGGTGTTCTGTGCATGCCTGTGAGCCGTTTTCTCGAAGAACTGCATCCAGACAAAACACTTGTACAGTAGATCACAAAAGGGGAGGTCGAAGCCTCCCCTTTTAGCTTTACTGTGTAGTCTATAACCTTACGGCTCTGAGAGTTTCAGTGTGGCCGCCTGTGGTGAGTCTTACCACATAGATACCGACTGGTGCATTCTCAAGACCTGAAGCAACAGCGTAACTGCCAGAGGCAATTGAACCGTTGATAGGTGTGCTTACAATTCTTCCTACAACATCGATAATCTCAACGGTTACCTGTGCTGCAGAAGGAAGAGTGAAGTTGACCATTGCTGTGGAAACAACAGGGTTCCGGGAGATTGAAAGCCCCAGAGAAGGTACAGATGCACTGTAGTCTTCAATTGCTGTTCCAATAGGCCCGCCCAGGTAGTAGTTGTCGCCGCAACTGTCAGGGGTGTCATCCCACATGGGATGTTCTTGGCCGCTCTGTGCTTGGGCATCCCACTCTTCCGCTTTGAAAGCGGCCTCGTACATGGAAATATGCCCATCGCTGTTCATGTCGGGGTTACCTGGAAGAGCTCCGGCTGGCAGGCTTCCTGCTGCTGGAACTGTTCCATGCATGGAACCTGTCCAGTAGTATGCATATTCATCGTATTGGGGAAATGTGGCACCTGCATAGCTTGACTCTGTTGCATTGGCCGCGCTGGCAAAGGTTCTGGGCTGTGTTGCCCCAGTGTTAATGACTTCTTCAAGGAAACCGCCGGAGTAGCACTGTTCCATTACAACATGAATAGACATGGCAGAGAATGCGTCTATATAACCTTTGAAAGTGTCATCATCAAGAGTACCGCCCCAAAGGTTCAGGATGACCTCGGGAGGGCTGTCGAAGCCAACCGTGCCCGGTCCACCGTGGTCTGTGGTGTAGATGAAGAGGTGATCATCAGGGCCTACCATGCCGTTTATATCGGTGTACCCGCTTGTTACACCTGCTGTAGTTGCGGGATATATAATGTCGCTGTCTCCGTCGTTGTCAAAGTCGGGGTTGGAATTGAGACCACCGGACTGGTCGGGAGTGAGGTTAAGGCCGTCTGCAAAACAAACGATGATATGATCGTCTGGAAGAAGGTAATCGTGTGCGAGCACATTGTAGATAAACTGAACATCGCCGTAGTACCTGATGTGGTTGCTGCTGGAATTGGCTCCGCCGGAAATGATCCATGCGTACATGTGGTCGGCGTTGCCGGCAGTTGACTGCACATTGGGCGTGAACCATGCCAGGAAATCTTCGTACTGACCTTTGCTGTCAACCTGGGGAAGGCTGGTGTACTCTACGGTCATTCTGGGAAGAACATCCGGCGGGCTTACCATTCTTACTGTGTTCATCTTTCCATCGGGAGAAACAAATACCCATCTGCAGGGGTGGGTCCAGTTTGCAAAGGCAAAATCATCAACAAGCACAAGAAATCCGTCAAAAGGAGCAATGACAGCAGGGTAAGACCATGCACCAAGCAAATCTCCTTCGGCAACAAGTCCGTCAAAGCTTCTGACTTCCTTGTTGGAAAAATCTGTAACCATTGTCTCCATAACGAGACCAGCGGCTTCTGTCGGGCTGTTTACAACGGCACCGAAAGCAAAGGCTGTAAAAAAAGTAAGAACAAGCAGTTTAAGCATCTTTCCTCCATATTGGTTGAGTGCGGGCTCCCAAGTTCTATCATACACGAAAGCCGGTGTGGCAAAAAGCCTTAGTAAACTGTCGCTATCAAACTAGCAATGCAGTCAGCTCCATTCGAATCCGCAGAGGAAGGGCTGTTCTGTTTCAGGAGGATCGCTACTGCTTCCTGTACCGAAACAGAGCTTTGCTTTCCAACAAGCACTATTCCCGGTCTTCCAGTCAGGGCCGAGAGCAGATACGATTCTTCCGGGAACTGCCTTCCTGTGAGCAGGACTGCTTTCTTACCCATTGCCAGTATCTGAGAGATAATGCCATAACCCGGTTTGGAGATCAATACATCACAGGCTTGGGCAAGGTCGGAAAAAGTTGCTCCGGCAGCGGCGAGAGCAGAGGGAGCTATGTTGAAGCAGTTCCGGTGTACAGGTTCCGGAAGAGAAGAAACGGCACAGACTCCCTCTGGAAGGGCAAGAGAAATTCCCGTTGGTGCATCTCTCAGAGCTATCAGGCAGCACTTTCCCGGGGGAAGCAGCGGAGCAGCTCTTTCGGGATACCCCGGAGGCCCGCCGCGAAGAAGGGGAGCATCTACAGTTGAGTGGAATGGAGAGTGGTCGGGTCCCATGGGCAGTTTCAGGTAAGTGCCGTGTTTGTACATGGCAGTAATCTGCGCTGCTTCACCGGCCATGCGCGGAAACATCTGTTTCATTATCCAGTCCCATGTAAAATTGCCAACGCCCAGCGCAGGGACACCGGTAATTTCAGCAGCTTTTACCGGAATGGGGTCGATGTCTGTTACAATGATATCTGGTTTTATCTTCTGTTGCTTAAGTACTTCGGCTTTCAGGTAGCCGGTAGTGTTCTTCAGGAATTTACGGTAGTGAACAAGGGTTGCTCCTGCGTGGATGTTCCCATCCCTTTCAATAACCACAGGAGATGGAGAGCCGGAAACAACTGAATTTATTTCAGATCCGTCCCAGAACCACCGGGGAACATCAGAGGCAACAGTAACAACAGTACCTGGATGGCTCTGTCTGTATACTCTTATCAGCTCTTTCTGTCTGGCGGCGTGTCCCCAGCCATGGGAAGAAACATGCCACAGAATTTTCATATGAATTCCTTAACAACCTGAATGTGCTGCAAAACAGTCATCCTCTCACCGTACACTGCACTTTGCCTCCAACTATCTAAAGAACAGGCAACAAAGAAAAGACTGGAAATTTGCGAGAATACTGTTATCTTATTTATGAAGTTTACCATACGTAACCTGTCACTCTGTTTTCATGAGAAACTTCTGTGGAGTGGCTTACAAACAGACGGAGGAAACAAAATGGCCGATGACAGAACCGCTCCTTTTTCAACCGGTGGGTTTTTCCTTGTTCAGCTTGCTTTGATGATACCTTTTGTCAACCTGATTCTGCTTCTTGTGTTTGCTTTTTCAGGCTCAATGAATATTAACCTTCAGAATTACAGCAAGGCTGTTCTTATATGGATGCTAATAGGGGTGGGAATTGCTTTGATAGTTGGTGTTCTGGGAGCTGTGGCAGCAGGAGGAATAAGTGCATGGATCCAGAATTTGAGTGATCAGTATCAGGTCGTAAAATAGATGGTAAAAGCCCCGGAGAAAAGCGTTTCTCCGGGGCTTACTAACTTCAGAATTGTCAGTTTCCAGCCAGACCAAGATGAAAGAGAACTTCGTTAAGCGTGTCCACGTCAACCGTATGCCGTCCGGATGCCTGATGGAGTTCAATGTCCCATCCGTTTTCAGACAGAACAGACAGGGTTCTTTCAGCTTCATCAAAGGGAAGAACTCCGTCATCCGGTGAATGCATAAGTTCTATCTGCATTAAAGTTGGTTCGGAAAGAAGGCCAGGTCCTATAAGGTCTTCTTCCAGCCATCCGGAAAAAGGAATAATCGCCTTGAACAGCTCCGGTTCTGAAAGCCCTGTGTAAAGAGCTAGGCAACCTCCCTGTGAGAATCCAAAAAGGTAAACATCTGAAACCGGGTATTCGAGTTTAAGATGCTCCACAAGAGCAAGTACATATTCTCTATCAAGAACAAGGCTGTGCCCCCAGTCTTCCGTTCCGTGTTCCCCTCTGTACCAGGAGTAAGAATCGTTACCGATGGAGTATGGAGCCTGTGGAACGACGAAGATAAATCCCGGATCATCGATAAGTTCCCAGATTTTCATGAAGTTGTCCGGTGAACTGCCAAGTCCGTGGAGGCCTACTACCAAAGGTACTTCTTCTGGAGGATTGAACCCTTCAGGAAAATTGATCCGGTAGAAGAAAGACTGTTCTGTATCAAACCAGAGCTTCTCGCCCAGTCTTTCGCTTCGCTCTCCGAATGAGGTGTTTATGCTGTCAAGAACTGACGAAAACAGCGCTGATTCCCGAACAAGATCAAAATCTGTATCTGCATTTGCAAGGGTAAGATTGTTGAATCCTGCGGTAAACGATCTCCTGATGTAAAGGGTGGCCAGTTCTTCTTCACCCATAAGGCCGTAGCAGCAGGCCAGATTGTAAATAACAGTTGAGTTACACGGATCGATTTCAAGAGCATTTAGATATGCGGATGCGGCAGCCAGCCAGTTTTGCTGTGCGTACGCTTCGTCCGCAGAGACCAGAGCATCACGGGGGCTCAAATCAAGAAAATCCCCCGAGTGAATATCCATGGGGTCAATGGTACTCAGCAAGACAGCTGCTGCCAGAAAAATCATGGGTTTTCCTTTCAAAAAGAGTGAAGGTCGTACAGATGAATTCTGCTAAACACCATGACTCTGTGTCAAATGCTTTTTGATGTAAGACATGACAATAGAAGTTTTCAACAAAGTAATCCACAGTAAAAGTCGGCTGTTTACAGCACATTTTTACAGAAATTTTATTTTGTATTCATATCACCGTAATGGCTTGTGATGCACCATGATAAGGAATCGGCATGTTTTTGACATGCAATTAGCGAAGGGGTATAGTCAATTTATTGAACGCCATATCGGTAAAGAAAAGTACTGCGCGTGTGCAAAACTATGGTAGTTTACTACTTCAACATTTCGGCTGCAGATTCCACCGCTGCGTAGGCATCTCTGGCATAGAAAGCACCAACCTGAATTGCAAACTCTTTTGTAACAACGGCTCCACCAATCAGCACAGGAATATCAAGGTTATTTCGTTCCAGAAGCTGAATGACTTCCTCCATTCTCGTTGCCGTTGTACTCATGAGAGCCGAGAGACCAATTGCGTCGGCTCCGTGCTTTTTTG
>CAZRXU010000129.1:0-5833 GCA_964604135.1 uncultured bacterium
CCATCTCCGTCTACATCAGCAGCATAAACTGAACTGGCACTGGCAAAGGGGTATGTGATGCTCTGTAGAGGGTTGTTCGAAAGGATAACGGGCTTCAGCTGCATGGAGCTTCCACCGTCGTCAATCTGATATTGAATATCGTAACAGTCTCCCCAGTTAGTTACCGGACCAGTCGTTCTGGGCTGCTGTATCAGAAAAGGCAAACGCGACACACAAAAGCAACACAACTGGTAAAAACCTCATAGTAAACCTTCTCCCACAATAACGGACAATATTTTTAAAACCTCATACTACTATAGTCCCGTATGTGTGTTCAGAACAGGTAGATGCATAGTATCCCCCAATTCCGCTTTCTGCGGGAATTATAAACTGTACATATCCGGTTTATTGTTCTCAAGCAGCCAGCGCCAGGCTGGAACAACCTTGATCTCTTTTCCTTCGTGATGAATCAGCTCATCCTGGTTAACTGTGATTATTGTTCCACTGCTACAATTCAGGCTTTCCATGGCTTCGGTGATCCCGGCGACCTCCCGTCTCCTGTTGTGTTCATCAAGAAAGAATGCTACCTGAATAAGGTGGGTAATGGCACCGCGATCCAGAATGACAAAATCACATTCCCCCTTTTCCCTGTAAAAATAGATATCCTGTCCTCTTCTTTTCAACTCCAGGAAAATCAGATTTTCAAGATTGTTTCCGTTGTCTTTGGAGAACGAGAATGAAACCACATTTCTTAGTTTGTTGTCTATGGCGTAGATCTTTTTAGGACGCACTCTCTGCCTTTTTACACTGTACTTAAAAGAGAACAGCTCAAACAAAAGATACGATTCCCCCAGGTAGTGAATGTAGTTTGTCAGTGTGGTAATGTTACTGAAACCCAGCGGAATTTTTAAAGAGTTGTAGCTTAAGTCCTTCGTGAAATTACTGAAGAGATAGTGCGAGAGCTACGATACCCTTTTCGGAAATGGTCTAGCAACCCTTATGCACAGTCTTGGAGAGTTTGAGGGGAATGCTAAGAAAGAAATTGGCATTGAGCTTGAGAAGCTGAGTAAGAGGAAAGAGGAAAGGGAGAGGTCGATTGCAAAGCTTGAAAAGCAGATTAAGGGATGCAGTAGTAATAGGATTATTACTGAAGCTGTGATGTTTGCACTGGATCGATTCAACTCTTCAATACACACACTGAATTCCCATGATCGTAAGAAACTTATTGGAAAAGTGGTTAACAAAGTGTACTGGGACGGGGACAGGGGATTGAGGATATCCATGTACGCAAACAGCGCACTTTATGACCCTTCGGTGTTAACCGGGGAGAAAAAGTGCGCTGAGCGACTTGATTGGCGCCTCGAGGAGGACTTGAACCTCCGACCTAGTGGTTAACAGCCACCCGCTCTGCCAACTGAGCTATCGAGGCATTGCGCCGAGCGGTAATATCGGAATCGAACTGTGTTTTGTCAATAGAAAACCCGGAGGGTTAGCTCCGGGTTCCCAATGGTACTTCAGTCGTCTATATCTTCACAAGATCAAGGGTTGTTGAGGCACCCTGACTGTCTGTGATAACAAACACATAGTGACCGGCTGGAGATGAAGAATTCCACGTCCAGGATTCCTGGAAATTGTCGCTGACTATCTGACGACCGTGCATGTCGAAGACAGCCACCGATGCAGTGATTCCCGGTGCCTGAATGGTAACTGCTCCGCAGAATGGATTTGAGGACGGGGTAACGGTGAAATTCTGAGTCTGTTCTTCAATGCCTTCTGTGAGATCAACTTTGTATATCTTGTCTGCATCGATGTCGCTTACCCAGAGGTAGCCTGCCGGGTCAAGAGCCATTCCCCTGGCGTTGGCAATCATGGTGTTGGGAATGTAGTCAACCATTGTATTGTTGGTATCGTAGCACTTGATACAGATACTGGTGTTCTCGGAAGCTACCCACACAAGGCTGTCTGTTGCATTCATTGCAATATCACAAGTTGTACTGAATCCCTGCAATAAGGTAAAGCTTTTTCTTCCACCAATTCCTGGAAGAACGTAGTAATAAACTCTATTCTGATTTCTGGATCCGAGGAAAAGGTGGTTGCCACTGGCGCTGAGTCCCGTCACCGACGAGACAGGGTTCCCTCAACCACCGCACATATCGACCATGCCGATATATGAGCCCTCATGTGTGTATTTGTAAACATAGCCGTTTGTGTCGTGCCAGCCTCCGCACAGAACCATGTTCTGGCTCTCGAAGTAGGCAAGGCCCGTGGGAATAGTTGTAACCGGGTGGGTAAAATAGAAACTGCTGATTATTGCACCGGTTTCAGGGTTTAGCTTGTAAACACTGTCTGTTAAAGCATCCAGAGCCCAGAGCGAACCGTCTCCCCATGCAAGACCTGATATGTTGGTATCAGGAGCGTCAAGGGTAGCTACGATTGATTTGGCTGATGCTGCAGCTGCTATGGTGAAAAGTAAAAACAGTATCTTGCGCACAGCGTACCTCCTAAGAATAGATTGTGGATACACCCATAGCTACTATACACTGTTTCCCGAAACGAAACAATATGCAATGCAGACATTTTTCCGGTATTGACCTGTTGTGCGGTGGTACTATGTTCCAGTGTCGCTCCGGAGGTTACTATTGTATGGTGTATTTGCAACAATGACAGTGGCTTCCAGAGCCAGCAGATGAAAGGAAATTTACATGCTTCGTATGCTACTGACCGTTTTGCTCATTGCGTTCTGTGCAGTTGCCGGGATTGCAGCAGATGAGAGTTCTTTTGATTGTCCTGGCGGGGTAACGGATGCAGCGCCGGTTCCTGCTCCCATTTTTACAGACAGCGATGTATGTCCCTATGAAACTGCTTATACTTCTCCCGTTGTTCGGATTCCGGAGATAGCTTCAGACAACCCGGAACAGGACTGGAACAATGATGTCCTGGTGTTTTCCGGACGAACGGGAAGCGGACAGTGCTTTGATGTAGACGAAACAACAGGAGATATCTACGCAATGTTCGATACGGATCATTCAGCTCAGGACACCGCGTATGTTTACAGATCGCAGGACGGCGGGGCTACATGGTCATTCTGGTGTAGAAGTACTTCCAGCTTTTCCATAGATGACCCCCAAATTCGTGTTGTCAAAGATTCATCTGGCCAGAGTTATGTGTGCATGTTTTTCATGATAAGCAATACACTGAAAATGAGATACATGACACCTGATCAAACCACATCAGGGTGGACCGCAGTTACTCCTTATCACCCAATTACTTACGATGTTGATGGAGAAATTGGGAGCAACGGCTGGGTATATGCAGTTTACGCGGATAATAGCTCGAATCACCACATGTATGTAACGAGACTTTCCCTCGATGATTTCAACTGGGTGGATCACCGTTTGCTTTTTACTTATCCGGGTGTCAATCCCAGTCCGTCAATTGCTGCAGGAGCAGACAGTACTGTGATTGTGTCATTCTGTGAAAACAGAACTTCTGCAAACACGGAACTACGCATAAAGCGCAGTACGAACTACGCTGTAGACTGGACTCAATCAGTTCAGATCAGCAACAACACTGCAGGCTATTCTATTTCTGAAACAAGTATTGCCCTTGGTCATAATGCTGAAAGCCCGGCAGGCTGGGTTCTTTCCACCTTCGGGGGAACAGCTACAGGTAGCAATGTGGGGTTCTACTACACAAGTGATGCCGGCAGCACATGGACTTACGGGGGTATTCTGGCCGGTACAGATGATCAGCATCTTCCGGATGTTCGGGCAAATAAAGCTACAAATGAAGATTCTGCAGTGACCCTGGCATTCGTGGATGAGCCGGAAGATGCCGTGATGTTTGCGTTTTCATTTGCGGAGATTCCCAACACATTCATGAGCCTGACTCAGGTAAACCAGTATGACGCAACAGGGTACTGGCCACCGGCTGCCGGATGGGCCGGATATTCATCCGCTGTGCTTTACACAAGTTTTGCACAGGGCTACAATGCCTATTTTGACTGGTTCGGCAACACTGCAAATGAAGAGGAGACCAGTGCAGTAGTGAACACTACATCTGAGGCTGCTGTTTCTCCCAATCCGTTCTCTGAATCGGCAGCTATCAGCTTTTCCGTTGCCGGTATCGAGCCTGTAAGCATATCTGTTTACAGCATATCCGGAAGACTGGTAAAAACCCTGGTCGACAGTGAGATACTCGGTGGAGGAGAGCACACAGTGCAGTGGAATGGAACAGGTTTCAGCGGAGAGCATGTTGCCCCCGGTGTATACCTCTGCCGTTTTACAGCGGGTTCCCAAAGCTCTGTAATCAGAATGGTAATGACTTACTAGAATTGGTTTTACTGTGAAGAGGAGTCGTCTTCGAGACGGCTCCTTTTACAGATCGAGCAGCAGAGTTATCGGCCAGTTCTTTCCTGTACAGTAGAGAGTGCCGTCATTATTCAGAGCAATTCCGTTGAGCACACCTCCGGAGGAAGGGCATACACTTCCCAGTGTGATGAATCTTTCCACTATGCCTGAAGCAGGATTTATGAGCAGAATTCTATCAGTTCCCCACTGATTTGCAAGGATCAAACCATCAGCATATTCCAGTTCGTTAAGGAAACTCTGGGGCTGACCGTTCAATGTAACAGAAACAGAGTCGATTACTGCGAAAGTTGAAATATCTCTGAAACGCAGTATTGATGAGCCGTCGCTCTGTGCAAGGTAATCGCCAGTATTGCATATACCCCAGCCCTCTGTGTTCAGATACAGCTCATTCAGTATTTCCATGGTCCAGGGATTAATCAGATATGCTGTGTGCTCTTTCCATGTGAGTACGCAGACAGTGGAGTCGTCTACAAATGTGAAGCCCTCTGTAAATATGGAATCTGGAAATCTGAGCATGTTCAGGACTTCACCGGTCTGTATGTCTGTTTTTCTGAATGAAGACTGACCGTATCTGCCGGCGCTTTCCCAGAGATACCCGCTGTGGATCTCAAATCCCTGTGTGAACGCGCCTGGGTCATGGGGAATTATCCCTGTGACACCAGGCGCTGCGCATACAAGTAATGCCAGTGAAAGAATTATCGTCTGCTTTCGGAAGTAGTGTTTGTAGAACCTGTTTCAGTGGAACCGGTAGATGTTCCCCTCGAGTCTGATCTGCCTGTTCCACGCTCTTGGGATTCAGTCTGAGTTGTTCCGGCGTTTGTGTACCTCTCTGTGAACCTGGCAGTTCTTGCAGCAACTGCATCAGCAGAAGGTGAGGCAAGAGAAGAAGCCTGTATTTCGGCATTAACCCATGCTACCCTGTCGAGAGGTGCAGGATGAGTCTGCCAGAAGCCGGGGCCGCTTGTGTGTGTGAGCTGGCTCATTTTGGTAAGAATGGAAGACAGAGCTGCAGGGTCGTAGCCCGCTCTTGCAAGTATGTGTACTGCAAGGCTGTCTGCCTGTTGTTCAGACTCCCGGCTGTAACCCCGTGTTACAAGGTTCATGGTTATGTCGTTAACAACATCGCCGTAGTTCTCGGAAAGCTCCCGTACCTCGCTGCTTCCCAGTTGCTGTGCACCCTCATGTCCCAGAGTGGTCCACGCTGAAGTCAGTTTTGCCTTTTCAACAGATTGAATGCCGTGACGAAGTGCAATGTGAGCAACTTCATGGGCCAGTATTGCGGCAAGTTCATCTTCATTCTGAGCAAGATCACAAAGCCCCTTGTTAAGAAGAACGATACCGCCTGGGCATGACAGTGCGTTGATTGCAGAGTTGTCTAGAATCATGAAGTGCCACCCGCCATAGGTGAAGGGCATGGGAGAAAATCCGGCAACAACAGCACCAATTTCATTTACATAAGACACCGCTTCCCAGTTGAACATGGG
>CAZRXU010000130.1:0-5770 GCA_964604135.1 uncultured bacterium
AGTATCATCAGAATATCATCCTCAAAATCAATACCCATCCTGAGGATTTCAGACGATATTACTGAAATATTAACACACTCTTCGGGCCAGCCGTATTCTGCCAGACACTGCAAAACAGCATTTTTCGTGTTGCAGTCTGAAACGAACACAACCACAACAGACTTATCAAATGGATCCTGCTGTTCTGTACCGCCTCCAACCTCAGGCTCAATAATTTTGATTGTCATATTGTTTATCGGATCGTTAAGGCTGTTAAATACTTCTTTAAACTTCAAATCCCCTTCATAGTACCTTTCATAGATATACGGGCAGAAACTGTAGTACTTTGATTTTCCGGGAGTGGTACCGAACATAATTATTGCCTCATCAGCGGCAAGGCGAAAACGCGGATCCTTTATCTTAAGGTAGTCAGATTCCTGATCCGCTGGGAGATGATTCTTATCGCCGGGTAGCTTTACCTCAGTCAAAATAGGCGGATACGGAGTTTCCCGGTTTGGCGGAGGGGGAACATTGAGCTTCATGTACAGTGCTGTCGCATTGTTGTCAAAGCAGTTCGGAAATCCGTTCAAATCAACAAAGGTGAAAATGTCAGCCTTGTTCACACTACCAATCTGAGCGGTAAATCCGTGCTCTTTAAGTATACCAACAAGATCATCAGTTACACTACCCGGGTTGCTTCTTTTCACTGCTTTGTTCATTAGTGATCATCTCCCCCCTGTAAAAACCGTAATTCCTCTAATAAACCTGCTCTGGAATCTCCCATTCAATGAACCGAATTGTTTGTAATATCTGGAGCCTTTATCCGGTGGTATTAATGCTGAACTTTTTCTATACAGTACAGCTTGTTTTCCTGTCTACTCTCTGCTCGAGTAAACACCGGTTCAACTGCCACCAGTTGTATATAAAACACATCTTCAATTGATGTAAACAGGCTACTGACCTCTGATCTAATGGATATCGGTGGCGTTTGCCTGCCGCACCTTTCCAATGGAAACAGCTGTTGCTGCCGCGTACACTGCAGAAACCAGTACCCATCCCAACCAGATGGCCCTACCTGCGTGGAAGTAGTAGATGGCAGATACAGCTGCAAACAGCGCATTTGCCGAATTCAGTATTGTTCTTGTTCTGAAAGGGTGTTTGTAAACAACGAAGGCTCCGGCGATGTTGAATAGGGCAACTGCCACGCCGGCCGCCCCCGGCACCAAAGCGCCGTTTTCAAAAGAGTCTGCAGCACCTGCAAGAAAGGCAATTCCAGTAAATATCAGTACAAGTCTGCGCTTTTTTCCTTTACTCCTCAATCCGGGAATAATCATTTCTTCTTTCCATCATCCATTCTGAAGATGGAGAGAAAGTCATCATCTATTTCCATATTCACAACACCGTTTTTGTTGAGAATGTCGAAGTACTGCTTTACTTTGAAGGCAAGCTGTTCACCTTCCACATATTCAAATGTTACACGGTTCAGGAACAGCTCCACACGGTCTACAGGCTGACGCATCATGTCGAAGGAAAGCTCTGCTGCGGCTTTTCTGTTGCTGTTTACCCATTCTATGGCAGATTTCAGCTCCTCAAGGAACACTCTGCATTCCTCTGGATGTTTTCGGGCGAACTCGCCTTTCAGAACAAGACCGGCGTTGGGAAAACTTCCAAATCCTTCGTTTACATCGTTCCAGATTGTATTGAAGGGTATCACTGAGATTTCAGTATTCCTGTCCTCCATGATCTTGATCGCATAGCTGGCCTCCGGCTCGCGAAGCACAACAGTGTTCGCTTTGCCTGTAACAAAATCTCTGTAAATCTCTTCAGGGCGACCGAACGGTTTTCCGTACATGAACACAAACTCATCAGGATCAAAACCGCTTGCTTTAATAAGATACTTCGTGATTTTTGCAGGTGGGGCCTCTTCAAACAGAGGAACATGAATTTCCCTACCTTTGATGTCGCCAAAATTTTCCACCTTTGAACGGCTGAGCAAAACAAAGTTGTCCCACACGAAAAGTGCCGGGATCTTTATATCGCTGTTTCTGAGTTTTGCGGAAGTTATCAATGCTGAAAAACTGATGTCTGCCCTTCCGTTTGTTATCCAGGCCAGATGCTTCTCTGTTTCCTCCCACACTTTAAGCTCTTTGATATTAATGCTTTTCCTTATTCTCTCCGATTGAAGAAGGCGCATCATCACCGGATACGCAACAGGTGTTGCCGACTGAATAACAGCGGCTACCTTGTCTGTTGAGGCTTCAGTATGAGAAACAGCCGCAGTCTTCTTGTGGAAGTAGATCCGGAATTCACCTGTGTTCTCCTGTTCTGTCAGATGTTCAAACCCCATCTCTGAGAGCATGTTTATCATGGGAAGAGGTTCAAAACTCTGAACCAAAACAAACCCGCCGTTGTCTTGTGTTGCATAAGCTTTCTTCATAATGATGTCGAACGGGTCAGTGGTCATCATTCTTACGTCCAGAACTTCAAACTCGTCTTTCCTCTGCTGCCATGGAAGCTGTTCCGTTTCCGGATTGAATACTGAGATTCTGTACTCTCTGCTCTTTTCGATGTTGAATTGATAGTTCAGCCCGTGTGCTACTTTAAGAAGCTCATCAGGCCTCTCCACAGAAATAACCACAATACTTCCCTGCGGCGGAAGCTCTGATACCTTCTTAACAATATCTTCAAGGGTGTTTTCGTTGTAAATAAAACGCTCAGGGCTTTCCTGCCAGTAAATCTCTGTGCCTGTGTGTTGCTGTTCATCGTCCTGTTTCTTTATACAGTCGGGCATTATCTGCTGAAGCTTTTCTGCCGTACCAAGGTATTCATTTATTGTGTGCAGTATCTCGCACACGGAAAGCCCTGTTACCTTTGCCGCGTCTCTGAAATTGGCGAACCGTGCAAGAGTATTGTAGAGTGCCGGATTCTGCATCCTCTTAAACTTTGGAGACAGTCCTGCAAGCACCTGTTTAAGCTCCGGGTGTCTGTCGAGAGTTGCTTTAATATTGGACGACGCAACAACGACATCAGGCATTTCCAGAGCGCTGAGAACGGAAATAGCGTCTACAGGGCATATTTCCACAGCCCTGCTGCAAGCCGCCTCTTCCCCGGAACTCGCCGGCTGCCGGCTCAGGAATGCCTTTTTTTCGCTGCCGATACTGAAATTGTTTCCTGCCACCTCAACACAGGCTCTGCAGCCTATGCACTTCCCGGATACTGTGTACTTGTTCATTGCTCACCTTGCCGTTACTGCCTGCAGACCTGCTGCAAAATCCGTGTTCAGCCACACTTTTCCTAAGATAACAGATTGTCTGTAAAATTAAAAAATCCAAACAAGGATAAGCTCACTTCAGCTCTGCTATTCTATGGCCTTCAGTGCAGCATGGTCATGCCAGGAAACAACCGATACACCGGTTCTTTCGTGGGAATCGTTACCTCCGTAAACAAGGAAAGACTTGTCTTCGCCTGACAGCTTCCTCCACCAGTTAAGACCTTTAAAAGAATCCTGTGTTAATGTACTTCCGGATTTGATCTCTACAGGAGTAAGCCTGTCTTCTCTTTCAATGACCAGATCTACTTCATGACCGGCCTTATCTCTCCAGAAATAAAGATCATTCCTTCTTCCCTGATTAAACCTTTTCTTCAACAATTCAGAAACAATCAGGTTTTCAAACAGAGCCCCTCTCATTGAAGACAGATTCATACCTTTTTCAGTTTCTATGGACAGAAACCATGCAGCCAGGCCGGTATCATGGAAGTAAAGTTTGGGAGATTTAATAATTCGCTTGCGAAAATTCCTGTGATGCGGCTGTATAAGAAACACTATGTAGCATGCTTCGAGCAATGAGATCCAGTCTCTTGCTGTGTTGTGGGTAATACCTGCATCGGAAGCCAGGTTCGAAAAGTTAACAAGCTGACCAATTCTCGCAGCACACAAACCTATGAACCGCTGAAATACGCTGAGATTTCTCACATTGATCAACCTGCGTACATCCCGTTCCACATAGGATCTGATATAGTTTCCAGCCCACGATCTGTGATCGAGTTTTCTGTCATGTACCGGTGGGTACAGACCGGTAATCAGAATTTCATCAAGACTGCATTCTAAAGAAAGTTCTGACAGACTGAATGGAAGCAGTTCCAGGTATGCAGCTCTTCCCGCCAAACTCTGAGACACACCGGACAGCACTCCGAACTGCTGACTACCAGTGAGAATGTAGGTTCCGGTTCTGCTGGAGGAGTCTACCCTTTCCTGCATGTAAGACAACAGATCAGGACACAGCTGAACCTCATCAAAAACAGCTCCATCCGTATATCTGTCTAGAAACAGTCTGGGATCCTGTGCCGCATAGTTTCTGATATCAAGGTTTTCCAGTGAAACATACTGTTTGTGCGAGAACGCACTTTTTGCCAGGGTGGTTTTCCCCGACTGGCGGGGTCCAGTGATAATCACCACCGGGTACCCTTCGGCCAGTTTCTTCACTGTAACTTCCGCTTCTCTCTTAATCATAGGTGTAAACTAGCGGCAACCGTGCTGATTGTCAATTCAATTCTCAATTAGCACGGTTGTTGCTTTCCAAAGGAATTTCCGATCCGGAGTCTACCTGGGAGTATGCTGGTATATTGTATCAGATGTTCACTCTTGCTGAAAGATTATTGATGCTCGTTCCGTTTGACAGGGATACAGCCACTGTACAGTCGGCAATAAAGGTGCTGATTGGTCTGTGCCGACCGCCGGATACGCTTAGAAGCAGCGGTGCCTCCATTGATATTCGCACCAGGCAGAAAGAACACACCAGGAAGCAGAGAGAGCTTGCTGAGCAACGGGACTGTGAAATTGAAATACCGGCAATGCTTGTTGCACAGAGGAACGGAATAAACTTCCGCATCACCGGAAGAGCGGATCTGCTCAGCGCAGACGGTAAGACGGTTATCGAGGTAAAAACGGCCCAGCCCATGCCGAGGTCTCCCAGGTCGCACCACCTGCTGCAGGTTCTGTTTTATGCAAAGGCACTTGGAGCGAAGGATGCCGCTCTTGTTTACACTGATCCCGATTCAAAAGAGTCTCTTGAGCTTCCGATAGATACTGAAGATGAGCAGATGAAAACTCTCTGGAACGGCTTTGTTGAAGATGTATCGCTGTTTGTTAAGAGTGAGTGGAAGCGTCATCTTGAACTGAACGCCGCACTGGAAACTTTTAAATTCCCCTTTGATGAAATAAGACCCGGACAGCAGGAAATTGTTGACTCGGTGAGAAGAGCTGGAAGCAGCAGGGAAGAACTGCTGCTGCAGGCTCCCACAGGAACGGGAAAAACTGCTGCAGTTCTTGCAGGTGCAATACCCCCTGTTGTTGAAAACTGGAGAATACTGTTTTTCCTTACTGCGAAGAATACACAGAAAAATATTCTTGCTGAAACTGTAAGCAGGTTCATCAGCCGGGGTTTCCCCCTTCGAACAATTGTTATCTCATCTCGGGAGAACTCGTGCCCTGCAGACATGGAAAAGTGCAACCCGGAGCTTTGCCCCTATTCTGAAGATTTTGGCAACAGAATCAGGAACTCCGGCATCATTCAGAAATTAACGCAAAAGGTACTGATAACCCCGAATGATATAATGCGCGAGAGTGTTGCTGCAGAGGTCTGCCCCTTTGAACTAACACTGTTCGTTTCCCAGAGATGCGACCTGATCGCCTGTGACTACAACTATGTTTTTGATCCGGGAATACGGCTGAAAAGGTTTTTTGACAGTGATGAAACTGCAGCAAGGTGTTCACTGCTCGTTGATGAAGCTG
>CAZRXU010000131.1:0-2990 GCA_964604135.1 uncultured bacterium
GGGCTTCAAGGATTCCGCTGCTGCTTACCTCTGCGGTGAACCAGCCTGCTCTGGCGGTGTCTGCCGTTCTGGAAAGCTGGTTTAATGCCGGGTGGACCATGCTTCTTATGGGCGTTCCCATGCTGCTGGCTTTTGCCCGGGGGCTTGAGTTTACGAAGATCAACCTTGTTCTGGGTTTTCTGCTTTACCCCTTCCTGCTGGTTGTGTGGAGTGCTGCGGGAACAGTTGTTACTGTTATCCTCGGCAGATTCGGTGGATTGAACGGCTGGAAACTGTTCGGGGGAATTGCTGTTATTGCCGGTTGCGGAGCTGTATTCTTCTTTGCCAGCGGAAGCAGCACCGACCTTGTTATACAGGAAGTTCCCGGAATGAGTCTTGGCAAGCTGCAGTCTTTCGTTGCCGGACTGCCCGGGCAGAATTCAGGTTACTGGCCCCATGTATTGTTTCTGAAAGCAATGACACAGGGGGAACTGATGCCGGCAGTTGCTCTTATAGGTGAAGCCCTTGTGTTTGCTTTTCTTGCCCTGTGGTCAGCCACTGCCGGATATCTGAAGGCATGGAACACAAGCAGGGCTGTTTCTGCAAAGTACCAGTCTTCACAGTTTTTCCGTGACGGAGGAAGAAATTCCACGGTGTTCCAGAAGGATCTGCTGCTGTTTTTCAGAGATCCGGTTCAATGGAGTCAGCTGGGGCTTCTTACCGGGATGTTCTCTATTTATGTGATCAACCTCAACAGGTTTGCCGTTGATTTCAGCAACCCGTACTGGCTGGCAGTGGGTATTTTCATCAACATATCATTCAGCGCATTTGTTGTAGCTACCATGATGGTTAGGTTTGCCTTTCCGGCACCCAGTATGGAGTCGCCGGGTCTTCATGCTCTGATTCAGCTGCCACAGGGGAGGAAGCTGTTCTACAGGTCGAAGTGGATACAGACTCTGCTGTTTTCGGCAATTCCCGCAAGTGTTCTGGCATGGGTTTCAACACGCAGCATAGGTGCCGGGGTGTATCTTCAGATAGAGTCGGTTGTGTGTATTTTTATCACTGCTGTGGTTCTCTCAACAATAAACATTTCCCTGGGGTGTATTTTTCTGAAAAGAGATACAGAGAGTGCTGTAAGCATTTCCAGCGGCCAGGGGGGAATAATCGCGGCATTTGCTTCAGTTGCCTTTGTTCTGTTTGTTGTAACCGTTCTTTCCTGGGTGACTAGACGGTATATGTCTGACAACTTTACGGAAATGATGCTGGCTGTGCCTGTGAGAAACTCTATTTTATACCTCATGGTACCTGTGGGTGTGATTGTTTCAGCTCTTGCGTACAGAGCCGGAATGAAAAACCTTAAAAGCAGGGTGTTCTGATGGTAACAGTGGGTCTGGATTACGGAACAAAGAAAACCGGTGTTGCAGTTTACAGACAGGGGCTTGTGCTGCCGGTGGAAGCGGTTTTTGGCCAGTGGAAGAAAATACTTGAAAGGCTGGGGGAACTTGCCTGTGACTATGACGGTATAGAGGTTGTTATGGGGCTTCCTCTGTCTGCTTTGGGTAAGCCCACAGCACTTAGTATGGAAGTGGAAAAGTTTGCAGTAAAGCTTCGGGAAACAGGTTACACCGTTCATCTTATTAACGAGGTTGGATCTTCCGCTGCAGCGGTTCGGCTTCTGGGTAAAAAAGACAGGAAAGGCCGTGTAGACTCAATGGCAGCCTGCGAAATACTGAAAAGGTTTTTAAACATATATGAGTAAAAGGAAAGTTTTCGTATACGGGCTGATACTTATTCTCGCGGCGAGTTTTGCAGGGCTTATCTATTTCAGGATACTTGGAACCCCTCCCGGCAAGAGGGTTGCTGTTGAGTTTTCCCTTCACCGCGGATGGGGTGTTCGCGATGTTGCCCAGGCTTTGAAGAATGAAAATCTGGTTCGAAGCAAATGGATGGTTCTTCTGCACTACAGGCGCTGTTTTTCCGGTTCCGCCCTTATGGCCGGTACATACAGTTTGAGCGATACCATGGAAATAGACAGTATTCTTACCATGTTTGTTTCAGGCGCGGTTATTCCGGTGCCCACCAGCTGGGTAACTCTTCCCCCGGGGCTGAGGACGGAACAGAGCCTGGTTGTGATTTCCGATTCCCTGGGAATCTCACTGGAGGAACTGCAGGCTCTTTCAAGGGAAATAGAGCTTCTGGATGCCATGGGTATTCCCTGTTTTGAAGGGTACCTGTTCCCGGAGACCTACGAATTCGCTGATTCAATGCCGGCCTTCAGAGTGATAGACAGAATTGTGAGGGCGGGTTTTGAGGTAATGGATGCAGACTGGGAAGCCAGATGCCGTGCAGTGGGCCTCACACCTTTCGAGGCTGTGATACTGGCATCTATTGTAGAGAGGGAAGCCGCTTCAGATACCGAGCGTGATCTGATTGCAGGTGTGTTTATCAACAGACTGCGTATAGGTATGAAACTGGAGAGTTGCGCCACAGTTCAGTACGCTCTGGGAGAAGTCAAAGATGTTCTCCTGTACAGTGATCTGGAGATTGAAAGCCCCTACAACACCTACATAAACGATGGTCTGCCGCCTGCACCTATCTGTTCACCGGGGGTGGCATCACTTGAGGCAGTGGCAAATCCTGACACCACCGATGGTTACCTGTTCTTTGTCAGCAGAGGTGACGGATCAGGGCGGCACCTGTTTGCAGTAACTGCAGCAGGACATGCCAGGAATATAAGGTCCGTACGCTGAAGGCTATGCGTTTAAACATCCGTCTGAAATGCTTCCATATTGACGCGAACGCCTGTTGTATATAGGTATGATAGTGATGAGTATAGTGGATACTACAACATGTCTGGAGGACAGAATGAGTGAGGGAAGAGATCTTAATTTCCTGGAAAAAGCGATCAGAATAATTCCAGGATACAAAGGGTACAAGGCCAAAGAGGAAAGAAGAGACAACGATGCTCTTTTCAGATCCATGCTTGCAGCAAAGCTTGAGGGGCTTCTTGC
>CAZRXU010000131.1:3090-5580 GCA_964604135.1 uncultured bacterium
GGTCTTGACGACTTTGTCCACAGGCTTGAGGGTAGAAGTGCACTTATGGTCGATCTCCAGAACAACACACCGATTGATTAGGGAGGGTGACCATGTTTAAAAGACCAGAAATCATAGAATTTCTTGACAATTCCGGGAAGGAAATGGCGCACAGAATACCAGAGTCGGGCTCCGGTGAGTTCCGTCTGGGCAGCCAGTGCGTTGTAAGAGAAAGCCAGGAAGCGGTGTTCTACCGCGACGGCAAGGCAATGGATGTTCTCGGTCCGGGCAGGCACACGCTTACCACCCAGAACATTCCTCTTCTTGCCGGTCTTGTGGATATGGCTTTCGCCGGAGAGGGAACACCCTTCAAAGCTGAAGTTTACTACATAAACAAGAAGACTTTTACAGACATGAAGTGGGGAACAAAAGAGCCGATAATCTTCCGTGATTCCGAACTCTCCATGGTGAGACTTCGTGCTTTCGGTAATTTCTCTATGAAGATTGTAGACAGTCTTTTGTTTGTTAACAAAATGGTTGGCACAGAGGGCAAGTATTCCACAGGAGATATTGAAGGCTTTCTGAAGAACATCATAATCAGCAGGCTTGCAGATCTTCTTGGTGAAACAATGTCTACCATCTTTGATCTCGCAGCTAAGTACGACGAGCTTGGCACACTTGCCAAGGCAAGATTTACCGATGACTTCAGCAAGTACGGTATTCAGATGGTCGACTTCTACATCAGTGCAATCACTCCTCCAGAAGAGGTGCAGAAGCGGATCGATGAGAGAAGTGGCATGGGTGTTCTTGGTGACATGAATGAATACATGAGGTTTAAGACTGCAACAGCTCTGGGTGATGCTGCCAAGGCTGGCGGCGGTGGCGGAGCTGCCGGTGCCGGTGTGGGTATGGGTGCAGGTCTTGGAATGGGTATGGCGATGGCCAACACAATGGGCCAGGCCATGTCTCCCCAGGCTCAGCAGGCAGCAGTTCCCGCAGCGGCGGCTGCGGCTGCTATGGTAACCTGTCCGGCGTGTGGAAAGTCTGTTCCCGACGGTAAGTTCTGCCCGGAGTGCGGAAAACCGCTGACTACCCTCTGCCCGGCGTGCGGTAAGCCTGTTCCTGCAGGTGGCAAGTTCTGCCCGTCATGCGGTGCAAAACTCGGTGGAGGAACGAAGTGTGAGTGTGGTGCCGACATTCCGGCAGGCAGCAAGTTCTGCCCCGATTGCGGCAAAAAGGTTGAATAGAACGACGCTTACTATCCATGGCCTGCTTGAGAAGTGGGCCATGGAGATTCCCGATAAGATTGCCCTTCACGACAGTGACAGCTCTCTAACATACGCCCAGTGGCACCGGGCTTCCGAGCATCTGGCCAGCAGACTTCACACTGCCGGGGTAGAGAAGGGTACGCTTGTAGGGGTACAGGTAGACAGAACCTGCGGTCTGCCTGTGGCGTTTACCGCTGTTTCAAAGGTGGGGGCTCGTTTTCTTGGCTTGAATCCCAGCTGGCTTTCCGAAGACAGAGAAATGGTGTTCACCAGGTGGAACAAGCGTTTTATTCTCTGCTGGGAGGGGCTGGAAATAGAGGGCTGGAAAGCCAGTACACTTCTTCATTTCGGCAGATCAGACATCAGTTCTCCTGCTCTATTCCTTCAGGGCAGTTCAAGGGTAGACACTTTCGACGAGTTTTATATGAATGTTACCAGCGGATCTACCGGTTTGCCAAAGGTTGCAGTAACGTCGCACAGGGAAATTCTTATAAACACCGCCGCAGTCTGCGAGAATCTGGAACTGACCGGCAATGATGTTCTCATGTCATTTTTCGGGGTAATTGGCCATCCCCATGAAATATTCATGCGTGGTCTGTATCTGGGGGCTACCACTGTTCTTGATCCGTCGGTGTACCCCAGGCAGCACATCAGCATGATAAGGAAACACAAGGTTACATTTCTTATGGGGCTTCCCCCGCAGCTTGATGCTCTGAGTCGTCTCGCGCGCAGAGATGATGCCGATGTTTCATCACTGCGTATTGTCGAGGCCGGAGGAATGCGAGTTACTGAAAGATTTCTTTCCTCTTTTGAAGATAGAACTGGCGAAAAGGTAACTCCTGTCTGGGGAAGTACGGAGACTTCAGGTGTGGTTCTTGTCGGAGAGCCGGGGATTACCGGTTTTTCTTCAGTGGCTTTTGGGTACAGTGTTCAGCTCCGTGATGATGACGGTGAAGTTGTTAAAGAAAACGGCAAGGGAGAACTGTGGATATCGGGTGAGGGAATTGTTAACCGTTATCTGGGAGAGAGGTCGGATTCTTCTGAAATCCTTATTGACGGCTGGTACAGAACAGGAGACATATTCACAAGGCGCAACGGCAGGTTGTACTTCACAGGCAGACGCGGAGGTTTGATAAAGGCTTCCGGACTTAAGGTTTACCCCAGTGAAGTTGAACTGGCCATTTTGAAGCACCCTCTTGTGAGAGATGTGTGCGTGGTGGGAAAGAATTTTCCAGGCAGGGGA
>CAZRXU010000132.1:0-5549 GCA_964604135.1 uncultured bacterium
GGAAAGAGTGGAATTCTCTCAGAGTAAGAGAAGATACATCAAAAATGAAACTCTTTGGTGTTGTTTCATCCCTTGCTGGTTCTTCTGAAAGCAATCTGAAAGAAGCAATACTGAACACGGCTGGCTGTCTCTCGAAACAACTTGAGAGAGCTGCGGTATCAGGAGCACCAAATCTGTCACTTAAATGGAACAGAACAATGGTGGAGCATCTGCTTTCTTTGTGTGATGAAACCCCTTTGCTTGAGTATTTTAAAGCAGAAGATTCCTCCTGGAAAACGGCACCGGGTATTTTGTCATATCTTGAATCTATCAATGGGTTTATGGAGCAAGATATTTTTCATGCGTGGCGGCAGTCTGCTCTTCCTCCTCTGCTTAACTGTGCTATAGAAATTGTTCTTGTTTCCGGGAATTCACCGGTTTATGCGATGAAAATGGCGAAGTCAGCAACAGATGCTGTAGATTTTTTAGGGTATGACAGCGCAAACAGCTTTCTCTCTACCCTGCAGGAAAGTATACGATACACCACAAGTTACGAAAATGCGTCATCGCAGATGGAGAAGAATTTTCTTCTTCCCCTGTGGAAGCGGAACTCAGCCGAAAGGCTGGATCTTCTTCTGCTCGGTCTGGAAAACAGCAGGCTACTCGCAACAATTCTTCATGAAAGGCTGTCTCTTGAAGATCGTGTAGCAGACAAAATACGATTCATGAAACACTACGCAACACTTTTCATAACCGTCGAAAATGCACTTCTCGGATTAAAGTCAGATTTTGAAAAAGGCAAGATAGCCGATGGGCTCATGGATTCATGGATTTTCAGCGGTACCGGTTCCAGCTCAAAGAAACCTGTTGTGGAAATTTCAGAAACAATAGAGCTCGTTCAGGATATTTTCAGAAGAGTCAAGTACGACAGCGGAATAGTAACCGCCACTGAGGCCGGTGAAATAAGTGCAGATATGCGCCGAAAATACAGAGACAATGCTGATTCTGTGGCCATCATACTTCGCTGGACCGTAGATCCGGCAAGGGAAGGATTGTTACAGTTGCTTGAGGAAAGCCAGCTTCTTCTTCAAGCTGCCGGAACAGATGCCGAACTTATGAGGCTTCTTGATCTGCACGGAGCAAGAAACGGTTTCCTGAAAGAGGCAGAACCGTATTCGGAAAACCCGTCTGCTCTGAAGAAGTATTTAAAATCCCTGTCGGAGGATGGTGGTCAGGAATGAAAAAAATACTGATCCTTTCCACTGGCGGAACAATAGAAATGCAACCTGACAGCCGTGGGCTTTCAATAAGCCCACTGTCGAAGGTTGATATCAGCAGTATAGAGGTGCTTCAGGAAGTGGAAATTTCCTTTCGGAAATATCTCAGTCTTCCCAGTCCTCATATTACTCCAGAGATCATGGCTGATGTAGCGCGGGAATTAAGAGCTGTAGAAAAATCAAAAGAGTTCGATGGCGTTGTTGTTACCCACGGAACAGATACCCTCGAGGAAACTGCCTTTATGGCTGATATTTACCTTGAAGGAACTCTTCCGGTTGTTTTTACCGCAGCAATGCGCAGCAGCAGTGAACTGGGTGTTGACGGACCGCGCAACATCCGCAGCGCAGTGCGTGTTGCCTGCACCGAAAAACAGAATCTGGGTGTAACCATAGTCTTAAACGATGAGATTCACGCGGCAGGCAGGGTTACAAAAACATGTACATCCAATGTAAGTAGTTTTGATTCTCCCGGTTATGGTCCTCTTGGTTTTGTCGATGATGACAGGGTAATTTATCATCGATTGCCAATTTGGAGAATGAACCTTCCCGAAGGCCCACTGGTTCTTGAAAACAAAGTAGGCCTTGTAAGAACAGCTGCCGGTTTTGGTCATGATGTTATTGATTTTCTTGTTGCCAGAGGATACAGCGGAATAGTTGTTGAGGCTTTTGGCCGCGGAAATGTTCATCCGGATACAGCAGACGCCATTGCAAGAGCGGTGAAATCAGGAATAATAGTAATTATCACCAGCAGGTGCCACGAAGGAAGGGTTCTCGGTGTTTATTCATATCCCGGAGGAGGCAAAGATCTGAAGAGCAGAGGTGTTCTGCTGGCAGGGGATATGGCAGGAAACAAAATAAGACTTTTCCTTATGGCCTGTCTCGGTCGCAGTATGAAAAAGAAGGAAATAAAGAAAATGCTATCAAATCTGTAGCTTCAGAAAAGCTCACGTTTGACCCAGAGAAACTTCGGTTTTAGGTTACTGTTTATAATGGAATTAGCTTGGAGAAATATTGGCGAACAGAGATAAAAGCTTTACGATAAATATAATACCACATGATGCCACTAGAAGTAGAAAAGAGTGGATAGTATCAGGCAGGAAACTTGTTGTCTTCAGGTTCCTGGCGGTGCTTGTTCTGGTGGCTGTTGCCGGGGCCGTTACTGTTCTTTCGGTTGGAACAGCAGAGTTTACCAGAACTGCCCGGCTGAGGGACGAGAACCGGTTGCTTGCAGATTCTCTCTCCATGGCAAGAGAGTTGAATCTGCGGCTTGATGAGGTAGAGTTAGAGTTACAGGAGATAAGAAACACAAGGGCGGTTATTGAAAATCTGGCTACTGCCGGAGCGTCCGGGGATTACCCCGAGTAGAAGAGGGAAGTGTCATGGCTAGAGACGATTCTTACAATGCTATTAATTCTACCATTGGCGGCGGCAGTTCTGTCAACGGCATTCTAAACATCAAGGGCGGTCTCCGTGTTGACGGATTTATCGAGGGGGAAGTGAATGTAGCCGGTACTCTGACCGTTGGCCATGAAGGAAGAATAAAGGGAAATGTTTCTGTGACTCACGCGATTATCGGCGGAACCGTAAACGGAACGATCAAGGCTGAGAAGCAACTTGAACTTCAAAATGGTTCCCGCATCGAGGGTGATATAGTTACAAAATCCCTTACCATTGAGGAAGGTGTATTCTTCGAAGGACATTGCAGTATGAGCAATGGAGAGGTAAAGCCTAAACAGTAGCCGTAAGCCAATATCAAAACAAATGTTAACAACTTCCATTTTTTGTGGAAAACAAGCTAACGCAAAGAGCTCAAGTCTGATACGGGAATGACTTCGAGTGGTTTATGGAATGATATCCACAACTTACACGGAGCTTGAGAATTCTTTCAAGAGTTGCCGTATGAACGAGACAGGTGGTGAACTCGGTGAGCGAAAAATTTAGTGCTCTTCTGTCTTCGGAAGAGGAAGCCCGGGTAGTAGTGGAGAATGCCACGAAGGAAGCTCGGAGAATAAGAACCGGAATTCCGGAAGAGGTTTCCGGAATAGAGAAGGAGTACAAGTCTGAACTTCTAAAATTCGAGGAAATCGGAATGCAGAAGGTTGAGAAAGAGGTTGCTGTTCTCCGTGAACAGCAGGAAAAACTGCTTGAGGAAAGAAAATCTCTTTTGGAGTCTAAATCGGTTGACCTGGCCCCAAGAGCACTGGAATTAATTCACTCTGCTATCAGTGGGGACAGAGGATAATGGCAAGAGATAAGGTCGTAAAAGCCGAGATACTCTGCCACTTCACAAGAAAGCAGGAGGTTCTGGCTGCTCTGGAAAAAACGGGTATAGCTCATCTGATCGATATCTCGGTTGTTGAAGATGCCCCGTTCTCTCGACCAGAGGAGGTTGAAAGGCCTTCTCTTTACAGCCTTTCTGCCTCCCTCGACAAAACTATACCGTTCCTTCAGGGCAGAGAGTCTTCGAAAAGCAAGGTTTCTGTTCCCGCTGTAACCGTTGATGAGCTGTCGATAATGCTTTCTGATCACAGCAAGCTTGAAGAAAAGGCATACAGATCTGTTTCTGTCTCTGACGAACTGGCTAACCTTTATTCAAAATCTGAAGAAATTCAAAGAAAAATAGATTTTCTCAAAGAGTGGGCGGATTTTCCCCTGCGCTTTGACCAGCTGGTTCTCGGTGAGTCTTTGGTAATGAAAGCCGGGCAAATCTCTGTGGGAGAGGGTGTCGCTTTTCTCGAGAGATTGGAAGAACAGTATGAGCTCTTTCATGCCATCCTGCTTTCTGGAGACAGAGCAGTTGTTGCGTGGCACAACGAGATAGATGATGAAATCTCGACTAGTTTGGCGGAAAGCGGCTTCATTACAGCAGATTTTGCCGGGTTTTCGGGTACTCCAGATCAGGAGCTGAAAAAATACAAGAAAAGCTTTGCCCAGATAAATACAAGGATAAAAGAGCTTTCTGATGAAGCAGACCTTCTCGTTCAAAGTCTGCCCCGACTGAAAACTCTTTCCGACGCCGCCGGGCTTCAAACACTCAGAGAAAATGCTGCTTCCAGAGGAAGAGTCAGCAGTTCGTCATTGCTTCTTCATCTCTGGCTTCGGCAGAAGGATATTGCAGAGATAAAAAAAGAACTGGAAAAGCTTGGAGAGGTGGACATTTCTCTCATCGAAACAAAGGCAGAGGAAACTCCTCCGGTATTTCTTACTGAATCTGCTTCTGCAGACCCTTACCTGATGCTTACAGATATGTATGGCAGACCTGACGGAGCTGATCCGGATCCCACACCGCTTATGGCTCCTTTTTATGCAATATTTTTTGGAATCTGTGTGGGTGATGCGGGATACGGCATTGCCCTGGCAGCGGGGGCCGCTATCGGATGGTATCTCACAAACAAGAAACAGGGGAATACGAGGCTTTTCAGACTGATGTTTCAGGGAGGTCTTGCCAGTATTGTCTGGGGATTTCTTCTGGGCGGATGGTTCGGAATGCCCTTCAGCAGTTTACCCTCTTTTCTTCAGAATGCAGCCATGCCCCTTAACAGGCTGGTGCCGGGGTACACCCGTGGAGTAACAGACGGTTTTGCTCTCTCACAGCAGTTTCTTTATCTCACTCTTGGGTTCGGCCTGGTTCAGCTGGGCTGGGGAATAATAGTGAATCTTAAAAAAAGGCTTGCCGCAGGAGAAGGTGCATGGGCGGTTGTAGATCAAACTGGCTGGATGCTGTCCCTTCTCGGTCTTTTCCCGTGGCTTTTTAATCACTACCTTCTCGATGGGGCTCTTTATCCGCTGGGAACAGCGTGGGACAGTGTGTTTCTCGGCATGCTGGCTGCTGGTGCAGTGCTTATTTTTATTATGGGAGGAAAAGAAGCGGAAGGTATTGGGGGGAAAGCCGGTCTTGGGGCTTATGCCTGTTACGGTATAGTGAATTTGCTTGGAGATGTTCTAAGCTATTCCCGGTTGTTTGCTCTTGCCTTATCCAGCGCAATTGTGGCTTCGGTTATTAATGATATAGCCGGTATGCTTCAGAGCATTCCTGTTTTTGGAATAGTTCTAACTGTTCTGGTTTTGGTTGCAGGGCACCTGTTTAACCTTGCTATGGCGGCTTTAAGCGGTTTCATTCATACAGCCAGGCTTCAATTTGTGGAATTTTTCGGAAAGTTTTACGATGGAACAGGGGTTCCGTTTAAAGCACTTCGATATGAACCAAGATACGTTAGAATAAAGAGATAACCAAACAGATAGAAACACACACAAGGAGGAAATGAATTGAATTACTTAGTTGCATACCTGGGC
>CAZRXU010000133.1:0-5387 GCA_964604135.1 uncultured bacterium
TATGAGCTTTCCACATCGCTGTTGAAACCTCTGCCTGCCAGCATTATCATGTCGCTGTCATCAGTACCCTGCGAGCCTTCAGAGAGAACAGCGCCTGTAAGGGAGGTGGTGTGAACCCAGCCTGTTGTACCGCTTGCTGTTCTTACCCTGTACCAGTCTCCGTCCTGTTCAAGAATATCCACCACTGAACCGAATGCCAGCTCACCCACAGGTTGCGCATAAAAAACCGGAGTGGGGAATATGTGCTGCTCGCGAATCATCACTGTAGCACTTTTTCCCACTTCAATATCTGTATCCTCTGCGAAACTGCTCAATGTTGCCAGAGCAAGAACCGCTGCGAGGAAAACTGAACCCCTCATTTTTCCTTCCTTTCAGAAGATGAAATTTAAAAGCCTGTGAATACTGAATATATGCAAAGGCACTACTTTGATGTAAGAACCCAGGTTCCGTTCCAGCCGTCAGGAGTTCCTGTCCTTATGAATCTCCTGCACCTTTTCGCCATTGTTTCTGAAGGAGGGTCTTCTGCGTTGCTGTTGAAGAACTCAATGGCAGTCTTGAAGTCTCCGTTTCTGTAAAGCAGGAGCCCTTTCCCGTACTGTGATGTATAAACGGATTTCTGAAGCATTGGTTCCCAGATGGTAACAGGTGTTTTCTGACCCACAACCATTACGGTATCTATTTCCCTGCAGATGAAATTGTCTGGAAGGGCGTTTCTGGTTGTACCGGAAATCAGTACGGGGGTGCCGTAAACCTTGTTCACCCCTTCAAGCCGGCTTGCCAGGTTTACATCACTGCCCATCATTGTGTAGTCGAATCTCTTGTTGCTGCCCATGTTACCAACAACCATCACTCCGCTCGCAAGGCCCATTCTTGTGGTCAGAGGGGGGAAGTTGATTTGCTTCAATCTTTCATTAAGCTCTTTGTGTTTTTTCTGGCACTCAAGGGCAGCGGTTACTCCCCGGGCGGCGTGGTCTTCGAACTCTACCGGAGCACCCCAGAAGGCTATTATTGCATCACCCTCAAACTTGTCTACAGTTCCTCCACTGGCCAGAATAATATCTGTCATCTCTGTGAGGTAGATGTTAAGAAGTTTTACAAGCTCCTGGGGATCAAGCTGTTCACTTATGGTTGTGAACCCGGCAATATCGCTGAAGAACGCAGTCATCTCCTTCTTTTCCCCTCCCAGCTTCAGCATTTCAGGATGGTTTGCAACCTGGGAAACAATTGCAGGGGAGAGGTACTGCGAGAAAGCTGCTTTCAGAAACTTCTTGTCTTTTGTGGCATACCGGTAGGCCACTACAGAACTGGCAAGAAGTGTAAGGATGCCTGAAGTGATGGGAGGAACTGCAGTTACCCATAAATCACTGTATCTAAAGGCGGCGAGGCTATAACCGATGAAAGCCAGAATAGCAGATAGACCTGCAAGCGATGCAGGTATTACCTTTGGAACAAGAGCGAGAGAAGCGGCCACGAACAGACTGAGAAGAAGGGTTAGAAGCACTGTTACAGCAGTGTTCTGTGTTGCTATATGCCTGCCGGAAAGAATGTTGTCCACTGCGTTCGCAACCACCTCTACTCCGGGGCACCTTGCAGAGTACGGCATGGGCTTTAGGTCCATCAGGTCGGATGCCGTGTACCCTACAAGCACAATTTTGCCGTTCAGTTGTGATGGCTTGAAAGCTGTTGTGTCTTCTGTCATGGCTGAGAAAATGTCAGCAACTCCAACAGTTCTGTAGGTCCCAACCGGCCCGGCAAAACGAATCTGTATCTCATGGTTGTCTGTGAGGGGGATGCTTGTTCCACCGGAAACAAGGTTTCTTCCGTCAGCGGTTACGGAACTATCCCCCTGATACAGCATTGCTATTGCGAGAGCAGGCGAAGGAACCACCCCTGTTTCAGCAGAAAAATACACAGGAAGCTTTCTGAAAATGCCATCGCCGTCGGGGGTAGCATAGGGTGCTGCTAGAAGGGCTGCACCATCCGCAATAGGTGAAACAGGAGGGGAGGCAAATCTGTACCTGTCGGTTTTCTCAGTAGAAAGGTTGAGATCGATCAATGCATTTGGTGGTATTGGTTGACCTTCCTCACTACCAAGCCCTGTGATAAACACGGTTTTGCCTGTGCCGGCCACGGCTCCGAAAACACTGTCTTCGCCGGCGGAGAAGGTTGAGCTTGTAGCGAATGTTATGTCGAAATAAACGACTTCTGCGCCTGACCGGAAAAGAAATGCCGTCATGTCCGACCATATCTGCCTTGGCCACGGCCACCCCAGCCAGTCCATGGATTCAAGGGAGGCATCATCAACGCCTATGATCACAATGCTGCTGTCGGCTGACGCGGTGTCAGGGAACAGGCTGAAGCGAAGGTCAAGCGTAAGCAGTTCCAGGTTACGGTCAAGACGCGCTGCTGTAACAGCAATTGAAAGCAGCGTTGATACCACAGCGATAATGAATATCAGTTTTTTCATAGTGGCCTAATATAATCTAGCGGACGGTTAACGCAGAACAGGGTGCTGAAAGTATATTCTGGCTCAATACTATGCAGAGTCAGGAGGTGTTGCGGATGGAACTGCCTGTTGTGGCCATCGTAGGCCGTGTTAATGTTGGCAAGTCTTCGCTTTTCAATAGATTTATCGGCGGAAGAACCGCTATTGTGGATAATGAAGCAGGGGTTACCAGAGACAGGAAGATCGGCACAGGGGAATGGAACGGTGTTAACTTCATCGCTGTTGACACAGGAGGTCTTTCTCCCGGCAGTGATGACCCATTTCAGAATGCCATTGTGAAACAGGTCAATCTTGCTGTACAGGAAGCCCAGGTTATAGTTGTTCTTGTTGACGGCACAGAGGGTGTACACCCGTTTGATGAGGCTGCTGTTGAGCTTGTAAGGAAAAGCGGCCTGTCGTGTCTGCTTGCTGTTAACAAGATTGACTCTGCTGACAGGCTTGGTCTTGAACACGAGTTCAACGCGCTTGGTCTTGGAAAGCCATGGCCTGTAAGTGCAGCACACGGGCTTGGTGTGGGGGATCTGCTTGACGAGATTGTCCGGGACCTTCCAGTTGTTGAGAAGCCTGATTTTGACGGGATTTCAGTGGCGGTGATAGGAAGACCCAATGTGGGGAAGAGCTCTATTGTAAACCGCCTCCTTAATGACGAAAGAAACATCGTAACACCGGTTGCAGGAACAACAAGAGATTCCATCGACTCCTACATTACACTGAAAGATACCAACTACCGTCTTATTGATACAGCAGGTCTGCGCCGGAAGGCCAGGAAGATGGAGGATATAGAGTTCTACAGCACACTTCGCTCATGGAAGAGCGTTGGCAGTGCCGATGTAGTAGTTGTTGTTCTGGACGGTAACGAATACCCCACAACTCAGGATCTGAGGCTTGCAACAAGAGCCTGGGAGATGGGTAAGGGTCTGCTTATATGTGTGAACAAGGTAGACCTCGGCCTTGACAGGCATCTGTGGATTCGCAGCGTTGTTCAGCGGTTTCCTCTGGCAAAATGGATACCGATATTCTTTACCAGTGCTTTGGAGGGTAAGGGAATGGGCAGGCTTCTTCCAATGGTGCAGTCTGTTGCCGAGCGAAGAAAAGCACAGATTTCCACAGGAAAACTGAACAAACTGATGCGGGGTATTGTTAACGCTGTTCAGCCCCCTTCGCCCAAAGGCAAGATGCTGAAGTTCTTCTATATAACTCAGGTAAAAGACACACCTCCGGTTGTTGTAGCGTTTGTTTCGCGAGCAGACCTCATTCCAGATAACTACAAGAGCTACTTTGAGAACAGAATGCATGAAGAACTAAACATGAACGGAGTTCCCCTCAAGATCGTTTACAGGAACAGGGAGCACTGATGAGTGCGGCGCTGTACATACTTCTGGGTTTTCTCTGCGGTTCTGTTCCCTTTTCCTGGCTTCTGGGAAAGCTGAAAGGTGTTGACCTCCGGGAACACGGTTCAGGCAATCCCGGTGCCACAAACCTGCTGCGAACCAGCGGAACGGCGATGGGTGTTACCGGCCTTGTGCTCGATGCTGCAAAGGGTGCGGCTCCGGTGTATTTTGCAGTGTCAGCCGGGGTTCAGAGCGCATGGCTTCCCAGTGCGGTTGTTATTGCTGCCGTGTGCGGCCATGTGTTTATGCCGTGGTTCGGTTTCAAAGGTGGAAAAGGTGTGGCAACTGCCCTCGGTGCGCTTCTTGTTCTTTCGACCTATCCGGTTCTTGTGGCTCTGGGGCTGTTCATTCTGCTTCTTGCCTCTTTTAAAATGGTTTCTCTTGGAAGCGTTGTTGCGGGAATATCTTTGCCTTTTCTCGGGCTGTATTTTAATGAGCAGCTGTATCCTGAAGCAGTTCTTATTGTTATTACTCTGGTCATTCTTGTTACCCACAGGTCAAACATATCACGGATACTAAGTGGAACAGAGAGGAAAATCGGCAAAAAATGACCGGTGACTTTCTGCTGATGAAGAGCCTTGTAGAGAAAGATCTTAAGGTAAGGTACAAGAGAAGTGTACTTGGTTTTCTGTGGTTTCTGCTTAAACCGCTTTTCAGCATGGTTGTTTACACCATTGTTTTCACAAAGATCATTCGTTTCGGTGGGGCCATACAGCACTTCTCTCTTTTCCTTCTTACAGGGCTTCTGCCGTGGAACTTCTTTGCCGCTTCTCTTTCCGCTTCAACCAAAACCCTGCTTGACAACCAGAAGCTTATAAGATCGATCTACTTCCCCAGGGTTGCTCTTCCCATCTCCGCTGTGATCGCCAACGCCGTACACATGCTCATGGCAATGGGTGTTCTGGAGATACTTCTTGTGGTGTTCGGTCACACGCCCGGGCTGTCTCTTCTGTTGCTGCCTGTTGCAGTTGTATTTCTTGCAGCAATGACCAGCGGTTTTGCCATGATGATATCTGTGGGCAATGTGTACTACAGGGATGTGGCACAGTTTTTAGAGGTAATTCTTCTTGCGTGGTTCTATGCAAGCCCTGTTATCTATCCCCTTGGTGCCGGGCTTATTCCAGGGCGAATGGAAGCTGTTATCAGGTTCAATCCAGTTGCAGGGGTAATGGAGGTTTTCCATTCGACAATGTACTACGGCACATGGCCCGAGCTCTGGGCGTGGGTTTCAATGACCGTGTGGACAGCGGTTATTCTTGCAGCGGGTCTTGCGGTTTTCAGAAGGATGGAACCGTCTGTGGTTAAGGAGCTGTAGCAATGGGAACAGAGAAGGGTCTCGTTCAGTTCTCGAATGTATGCCTCGACTACAGGCTTTACCGTGACAGGTCGGTAAGCATCATGGAGACCATCCTGAATGTATTCGGTCGCAAGACCAGCCGTGACTGGTTCCGGGCACTTGATCACGCTTCATTCCAGATATCTCCCGGCGA
>CAZRXU010000134.1:0-5333 GCA_964604135.1 uncultured bacterium
ACAGACAAGGGGAGCCCCCGGCTCCCCTTCCAATTTACTCTACCTGGCTATCTGCACTCTGCCGCAATTTCGATAAAACTGTCTGCCTTCAGGCTGGCACCTCCAACCAGAGCACCGTTAACATCTTTACCAGTCATCACTTCTGCAGCGTTGGCAGGCTTCACACTGCCTCCGTATATGATTCCGATTTCCTCGGCAAATTCTTTGTTAACTATTTCAGCCAGCCAGCCTCTGATAAGGGAGTGAACACGCTGAGCCTCCTGGGGTGTGGCTGTTTTGCCGGTACCAATAGCCCATACTGGCTCATAGGCAATAACAAGATTGTAGGGGTTGGCTATATCCATATCGGTAAGTGCAGACTCGATCTGATTTCGGACCACCTCTTCGGTCCTGCCTGCTTCCCGCTGATCAAGAAGCTCTCCCACGCACAGAACGCAGGAAAGACCTGCTGACAGACCGGCTTTCATCTTCTTCCTTACAATCTCGTCTGTTTCACCGAGAATGTGTCTTCTCTCGCTGTGGCCGGCAAGGAACCATGAACAGCCTGCTTCCTTCAGCATTGTGGCACTTATCTCCCCGGTGAAAGCTCCCTTTTCCTCCCAGAAAATATCCTGAGCTCCAAGATGTATACCTGCTCTCTCCGCAAGAGGTGCAAGCGCGGCCAGGATGGTGAAAGGAGCAAAAAGAACAACATCTGCCCCGAAATAATTGATATTGCCCTCGTCCAGCAGCGTGATGTACTCTATACCAAGGCCGAGAGAGCCGTTCATCTTCCAGTTCGCTCCAACAAACGGTTTAACCCCGTCAATTTTAAGATGCTCCAGCGCCGGCAGTTCCTCGCCCTGCAGAAGCTTAAGTGAAGCACCGCCACCTGTTGACACATGGGTAATCTGCTCGGCCACACCGGCTTCCCGAACTGCCCGCATACTGTCTCCACCGCCGACAACAGCGATGTTACCGAAAGAAGTTGCGTCAGCCATAAATGCGGCCAGAGTTCTGGTTCCCACATCGAACGGGCGGATTTCAAACAACCCCATGGGGCCATTCCAAACGATGGTTCGGCTCTTCATTATTGTTCTTCTAAACAGCTCAATTGATTCAGGGCCAATATCAAACCCGGCCATGTCTTCAGGGAGTTCATCAAATCTCTTCACCACGGCCTCATCACTCTGGTTCTTTGATGGTGCACAAACAATGTCTACAGGAAGAATCAGGTTGACACCTCTGGCCTCTGCGGCTTTGATGATGTCTCCGGCAGTCTGTATTGTATCTTCTTCAACAATACTTGTGCCGGTTTCAAGGCCCATGGCTCTGTAAAAAGTAAAAGCCATTGCTCCGCCAACGATAAGATTGTCAAGCCTGGGAAGAACATTCTCAATTACTGCAACCTTATCACTGACCTTAACGCCACCGAGTATCACGGTATAAGGTTTTCTGGGATGCCTGATAAGCTCTCCAAATACCCGGAGTTCCTTCTCTACAAGAAACCCCACATATCCTCCGCCCAGTATTTCCGGAACACCAACCATAGACGCATGCTCTCTGTGGCTGGTTCCGAAGGCATCGTTCACATAGATGTCTCCAAGCTTTGCCAGTTTTGCGGCGAATTCTGGATCGTTTGCGGTTTCCTCCGGGTGAAACCGAAGGTTCTCTAAAACCAGCAGTTCCCCCGGCCCAAGACCGGCTGCCATGGCTTCCACCCTTTTGCCTACGCAATCTCTGGCGAAGAGAATTCTTGTTTCAGTAAGAATCTCTTTCAGTTTTTCAGCCACAGGCTTCATGCTGTTGGCAGGGTCAATCTTTCCGTGTGGTCTTCCCAGGTGAGAAGCAAGAACCACAGGGGAACCCTGCTCTATAAGGTATCGAATGGTTCTAAGAACTGATCTTATCCGTGTGTCATCCAGTATTTTACCGTCTTCAATGGGAACATTGAGATCAGCCCTTAGAAATATTCTCTTCCCGCCGGTTTTCAGATCTCGAATTGAAGGGTACTGCATTCTAGAACCCCTTCGCAGCCATAATAACAAGCATGTCTACCATTCTGGAAGAGTAACCAAGCTCGTTGTCATACCACGAAAGAACCTTGAGCATCCTGGGACCTATCATTTTAGTAATACCGCTGTCGAAAATACTGCTGTGCGGGTTCCCAACAATATCTGATGAAACCAGAGGTTCATCGGTGTACTGAAGAACACCCTTCATCGAAGTCTCGGAAGCTTCTTTAACTGCTTTGTTCACTTCTTCAGCAGTCGCGTCTTTTTTGAGCACACACACAAGATCCACCAGAGAACCATCTGGAACGGGTACTCTTACAGCCATTCCGTCCAGCTTCCCCTTGAGTTCCGGGATTACCAGAGAAACAGCAACAGCAGCACCTGTTGTAGTGGGAATAACATTGATTGCCGCAGACCTGGCTCTTCTCATGTCGGAATGGGGAAGATCGAGAATTCTCTGGTCATTTGTGTAGGCATGAATTGTTGTCATCACACCGGTTTCAATGCCAAAAGTGTCGTTGATAACCTTTGCCACTGGAGCAAGGCAGTTTGTAGTACAGCTGGCAGTACTCACAATATGGTGACTCTGGGGGTCGTACTGATCAGAGTTCACACCGATTACAACCGTCAGGTCGGCACCGGGGTCACCTTTTGCCGGAGCGCTGATTATTACCTTCTTTGCTCCCGCCTGAAGATGGTATGCAGCTTTCTCGCGAGTTCTGAAAAATCCTGTTGACTCTACAACAATGTCAACGCCCATTTCTTTCCAGGGAAGCTGCAGAGGGTCACGCTGGCTCAATACCTCGAATGAATCTTTCCCTGCAATTATTCTGCTTCCATCAACCTTCACCTCACCTGGGAAAACCCCGTGCACGGAATCGTACTTAAGCAGATGGGCAAGCATTTTGGGATCAGTAAGGTCGTTAACGGCAACAATATCGATTTCATCATGCTTGAGAGACTGTCTGTAAACCAGTCTGCCTATTCTTCCAAATCCGTTGATTGCAACTTTTACCGACACAGTAATTCCTCCCGTGTGTGTCAGCCGAAGAATAACTCGGCTGTTTTGATGTAGTCCTCTGGAACAGTTTTCAGAGTTCCAACCGCTTCTGCGAGATCAACTGCCACCACTTCCGTTCCACGGAGGGCAGCCATCCTGCGATTCTCACCGGATTCACCTATTTCCACAGCCTTTACTCCCAGCCTGGTGCCCAACACCCTGTCGAATGCTGAAGGGCTTCCACCCCGCTGAACATGACCAAGAACAACATGTCTTGTTTCAAGACCTGTTCTGTCTTCAATTTCATTTTTAAGAACTTCACCGATACCAATTCCTGTTCCAAGCTGAACATGTCCAAAAGAGTCTGTTTCAGCAGAATGATAAACATGGCGGGCAAGACCGGGATCTATGGCACCTTCCGCTACTGCAACCAGTGCATACCTTCTTCCCTGTTCATAACGCTTCTTCAGAAGATCACAGACCTGATCGGTATCGAACTCTTTTTCCGGAGTAAGAATCACATGTGCCCCGCCAGCCATACCACCGTACAGAGCCATCCAACCTGCATGACGGCCCATTATTTCAACAACCATCACCCTCTCATGACTTTTTGCGGTGGTCTTCAGCTTGTCGATAGCATCCATCACATTGTTTATAGCGCTGTCAAAACCAAAGGTATAGTCAGTCGCGGAAAGGTCGTTATCTATTGTTTTGGGAACACCCACCACAAAAACACCCATCTCGCCAAGAGCATTTGCCACACCGAGTGTGTCTTCCCCGCCAAGGGCGATAAGAACATCAATTTCATTTTCTTTCAGTGTCTGCTTTATTCTCTCGAGACCATTCTCAATTTTTCTGGGGTTGGTTCTTGATGAAAAAAGAATGGTTCCGCCCAGTGTGTGAATGTCACGAACAGCTTCGCGATTAAGGGGCACCGTGGTGTTTTCGATCGCGCCTTTCCATCCACGAAGAAAACCTGTAACCCTGTGCCCGCCTGCCTCTGCACGAACAACAACACCCCTTATCACTGCATTCAAACCGGGAGCGTCTCCTCCTCCGGTAAGTATTCCAAAATGCACTGGCCTACCTCCTGTTTTTCTCATTTAAACGACATGGTGACTGCGGCGCAGCACCTATAGTTTCTGCAAACAATACAAACTCTTCCAGTGAAAGAGACTGTCCACCATCGGAAAGCGCTTTGTCAGGATCAGGGTGCACTTCAATCATAATACCGTCAGCACCTGCTCCAATAGCTGCAAGAGACAGGGGAAGAATCAGATCTCTTCTGCCTGCAGCATGACACGGATCAACGATAACCGGAAGACCCAGAGAGTTCCTTGCCAGAGGAACCGCTGAAATATCCAGTGTGGCGCGGGTCCAGGTTTCGAAAGTTCTTATTCCCCTCTCGCACAAAACTACACTTTCGTTACCCTCTTTCAGAATGTACTCGGCAGCAAGAAGCCACTCTTCAACTGTGGCCATGAAACCCCTCTTAAGGAGAACCGGCATTCTACTTCTCCCTATTTCACTGAGAAGACTGAAGTTGTGCATATTGCGAGCACCTACCTGAAGCATGTCAACATACTCGGAGGCGATCTCAATCTGCCTGATAGACATTACCTCGGTAACAACTGGAATGCTGTATTCGTTGCTCGCCTTTCTCAGTATTTTCAGTGCTTCAACTCCCAGCCCCTGAAATGAATAGGGAGAGGTTCGAGGCTTCCATGAGCCGCCCCGGAGCATACCTGCACCGTTCTTAACAACGGTTTCAGCGGTAAGCATGGTCATTTCTTCGTTTTCCACGGAACATGGCCCTGCAATAAGAACTACACCAGCCCCGCCAAAAATCACATTCCCAACTCTGATTTCCCGCACAGCCATGTTATGTCCTCCCCAGATTGTTCATAATGGATCGGATAACCTCTCTGATACTGCTGTCGGAAAGGGGGCCCGGGTTGTGTCCCATTGCGTTGTTTATCTGCTCTTCAACCCAGTTGGGATTGTAACCTGCATCTATTCTATCCATAAGTTCCGCTCTTGTGTTCAACAGCTTTACAAGATCAACATCAAGCCTTAGAAGTTCTGCCCTGTAGTCAGGTGCAATATCCTGCCTGGCGATTCTTGTTCTGTCCAGTTTACCTGTAACAGTACGGGGCAGGCTGTTACTGAAGAAAAACATTCTGGGTATTTTAAAATCTTCCAGAATATCAGAAAGAAATTCTCTCAGTTCGTGTCTGGAAAGCTCCGCGCCTCCGGGCACTGCAACGTACGCCACCGGGGCCTCTCCCCTGCCTGGAAAATTCTTTCCCACCACGCACACATCTCTCACAAGAGGGTGC
>CAZRXU010000135.1:0-5312 GCA_964604135.1 uncultured bacterium
ATCATGACAGATGCTGATGTAGACGGGGCACACATAAGAACTCTTCTTCTCACATTCTTTTTCAGATACATGCCCAGACTAATCGAAGAAGGAAACATCTTTATAGCACAGCCTCCTCTGTTCAGGCTTAAATGGGGTAAGAAAGAGAGATATGTTTTCTCCGAAGCGGAACGGGATCGCATAATTTCAGAAGAAGTCGGCTCTCAGAAAGTTTCAATACAGCGTTTCAAAGGTCTTGGCGAAATGAACCCCGAGCAACTGTGGGCAACAACAATGGATCCGGAAAGAAGGTTGCTTTTGGAAGTGAAAATAGACGATGCTATAGAGGCAGACAGAATTTTCACTATTCTTATGGGCGACGAGGTAGAGCCTCGCAGGCTTTTCATAGAAGAACATGCGTCGGAGGTGAAGAATCTTGACTACTGACAAAAACAACCTCCATCAGAGAGAAGTACAACCATCCATACAGCTCGAAGATGAAATGAAAAACTCCTACATTGAATACTCTATGAGTGTTCTTGTAGGCAGAGCACTTCCCGATGTGCGGGACGGTCTTAAGCCAGTTCATAGAAGAATTCTTTACAGCATGTACGAGCAGAAACTCACCCACCAGAGACCTTACCGCAAGTCAGCAACCGTAGTCGGCGATGTTCTTGGTAAGTACCACCCTCATGGAGATAGCTCTGTTTACGATGCAATGGTAAGAATGGCCCAGAATTTTTCTCTTAGACATCCTTTGGTTCAGGGCCAGGGTAACTTTGGTTCGGTAGATGGAGATCCTGCGGCAGCCTACAGATACACCGAAGCCAGAATGGCTCGCATCGGCGAGGAAATGCTTTCTGATATTGAAAAAGAAACAGTAGAGTATGAACCCAATTTCGATCAGAGATTAAAGGAGCCAGTTGTTCTCCCTTCTGGCATTCCTAATCTTCTAGTGAATGGTTCTTCCGGTATTGCCGTAGGAATGGCAACCAACATTCCTCCCCACAATCTTAAAGAAATAGTCAATGCATGCATCAAGCTCATAGAGGATCCGGATGTTTCCGATGATGATATCATTGAGCTGGTTCAGGCACCAGACTTCCCAACTGGCGGCGTTATCATGGGGCTTGGCGGTGTTAGAAATGCCTACAGAACAGGCAGAGGAAGAATTATAGTTCGAAGTAGAATTAGTTCTGAGGAGGTCAATGGAAGAACCTGTATTATCGTATCCGAATTGCCTTATATGGTGAACAAAGCCAGGCTGATTTCTTCTATTGCCGATCTTGTAAAAGATAAAAGAATAACAGGAATTGCTGATCTCCGCGACGAATCCGACAGAGACGGTATGCGCGTGGTGATTGTTTTGAAGCGTGATGCTATTGAAGAGGTAGTTCTGAACCAGTTGTTCAAGCACACCACACTTGAAACCACTTTCGGTGCAAATCTTATTGCCATAGTCAACAAAATACCAATGAGGCTCAGCCTTCGTGAAATGCTGTCTTACTACATAGATCACAGGCATGAGGTGATACTCAGACGGAGCAAATTCGAGTATGCCAAGGCAGAAGCCAGAGCCCATATTCTGCGCGGACTCATTAAGGCTCAGGATAACATTGATGAGGTTATCAAAATAATCAAAGCTGCTTCCAGTCAAGCTGAAGCGAAGCAGAATCTTGTGGAGGCTTTTGGGTTCTCAGAGAAGCAGACACAGGCAATTATGGAAATGCGGCTGGGTAAACTCACAGCACTTGACAGGAAGTCACTTGAAGAAGAGCTCGCCGAACTAGAAGTTCTGCTTGCTGAGCTGAAGGAAATTCTGGCAAATAAAAACCGTAGAATGGAAATAGTGGCCGATGAACTCCGAGCGGTTGCCAATCAGTATGGAGAGGAAAGAAGAACAACAATAGTTCCATGGACACCTGACGGAATAGATGTTGAAGATATGATACCGGATGATTCTATGGTTGTAGTGGTTTCTCACAGAGGTTACATCAAAAGACTGCCTGTAGATACATGGCGCAGCCAGTCAAGAGGGGGTCGTGGAAAAACAGGAGTAACAACCAGAGATGAAGATTTTATAGAACAGGTTTTCACTTCCACCAATCATGCTTACATACTGTTTTTCACAAACCTTGGAAGGTGTCACTGGTTAAAGGTGTGGAAGATTCCGGAAGCAGGAAGAAACAGTCGCGGCAAAGCAATTATCAACCTGCTTGAGCTACTTCCAGACGAGAGGCCTGTGGCCAGAGTCACAGTCAAGGATTTTTCAGGAGATCGTTTTGTGGTAATGGCAACAAGTGACGGGCGAGTGAAGAAAAGTTCTCTGGACATGTACAGTCATCCAAGAAGAAATGGAATAAAGGCAATCAGGCTTGTAGAAAACTCCGAGCTTGTACAGGCAGTGATGACAGACGGCAATTCCAGTGTTATCCTTGCTACGTCTCACGGAAAGGCTATAAAATTCCCAGAAAATGAACTTCGCGTACAGGGCAGAGATACCATGGGTGTATCCGGAATGAAACTTAAAGCAGGAGACACGGTGGTTGGTCTTGTTACAGCATCCCCGGAGGATGTTCTAATGTCTGTTACAGAAAATGGTTACGGGAAAAAGACCCCTGTTTCCGAGTACAGACAAACGCACCGTGGAGGCAGTGGAGTTATCAACATTATCACTGATAAACGAAACGGAAATGTTGTAACAATCTCGTCACCATCAGAGGGAGATGAAATCCTTCTTGTAACACTGTCCGGTATGGTTATCCGGTTCGATGGAGGAGATGTCAGAATGATAGGCAGAGCAACCAAAGGTGTTCGGCTTATGAATCTTCACGAGAACGACACAGTTTCCGATGTAGCATTGATCCCGGCTGAACTGCTGGTAGAAGGGGAGGATGAAGCAGTAAAGGAAACCCAAGAGGAAGAGGGCTGATGGCCGAACTGGGAGAGCTTGATCGAAAAATCAAAGCCTGGGTAGAAATTAAAGAACTGGATCAGATTCCTGTTCGAACCCCCTATGTTAATGTGCCTGATTTTCCAGACAGCTCCCATGTAAAATTGAAGAGTGTTCCAAAGTTAACTGCCTCGGTAAAACGACTGGATGTTTCTGAACAACTGGGTTCTGCTGTTTCTGCTCTTGCCTCTTTGATTTCTCTTATGGATAGAGTTGATGCCGAGAAATTGTATACCCACCTGTCTTCTCTCAGTTCTATAATGGATTTCAATGAAACAGTGGCTTTGAAATGGTTTACTGCATGTCATAATCTGAAAACTGACACGATACATAGTAGCATCTATGGTTTTTTTGTACTTGCAGAGCTTAATCACACAGAAAGAGTTCATTTCGATTTTTACAGTGCTCTTGCATGTTTGTACAATGTGCTGCAGAGCAGCCGTGCAAATAGCACCACACTGGCGGATGTGCTTTTCAAAGTGGCCAGGCAGTTTCCACATAGATTTACTTTCGTATGTATAAGAATTGTTTCCGGAGGAGATAAAATTCTGCCTGCTGCGAGGAATATGCTTTCTCGTCTGAAAGATCTTCATTTAAGTAAAGAGGAATCCACTTCTGTTCTTGATTTTACAATGGAAACCGGCTGGCTTTTAAGCAGAGAGGACTTTGACCAGTTCTGGAAGTTCATTTCCACAAAAGGAAGCAGAATTCAGGGCAGATTAACCGGCGGTATAGTTCCTATGAGTTCTATCAGGTTTCTTGCCGGGATTTTTCGGGGTATAGAGAAAACAAAAGGCATGGATTCTTTCTTTGAGTCAGAGAGAAGAAAAAAAGTCAAAGCACAGTTCAACATTTCTTCAATACAAGAAGTGGATAAAGCAATTTTCTCTTTTCCCAGGCTGAAACAGATGATCGACCATCAGATTTTGCTTGATTTGACTGTAGAAACCATTTCCCACCGGGTAACAGAGAATAACCATTCAAAACTTGGTTATTCTGTTGTTGTTTTTCTAGACAAGGTACTGGATGGGGTAACTCTTGATGAACTTATGACGTTTCTAGATGTTGCGGCAGACGAACTATCATTTGGGGTAATGATATTTCTTGAAAAACTTGTCGCAGGATCTACCTCAAACAGTAAGCTTTCAGTGTCTGATTTTATGCTCTTTGCTTCTGTTGTTGTAAGGGTTTTCTCTGTGTGTACCATGCAGGAAAGAACAGCTCTCAAGGCGTTTTACAGAGCACTAACAGATATGGATCAGTCGCAAGCCACCTGGGCTGTGCAGCAACTGGATCAGGCCATTGTCAGCGTTTCGGATGTTTCCATTGTTCTGTCAGCAACTTCCCTAGTGTTAAGAGCTTCCGGAAAAGAGAACAGAAAAGAATTCATCTCTCGCATAAGTGTTACCGGCAGACTTATTGATACATTTTCAGAGGCAGACAGGGAAAAAGCTCTTTCCGGTCTTGTTCCGACATGGGTAGAAAGACTTCTTTCTTTCAGCCTGGAGACAGAGGAGAGGGTAATAGAGTTTCTACAAAAAATTAATGATCGAAGAAACAGAAGCAGATATCTGGAAAATGTTGTTACCGGTCTTCTTGGCGAAATTCATCCCAATGATCCGGTTTTTGACGATTGTCTTGCTTTTGCAGTTGACGGGTACAACTCTTCTGCTGTGGTCGAAAAGCTCCGGGAAGTGGAACACGAGGTATTCAAGAGAGTATTCCGGGCCGGTGGCCGCACAAAAAGGGTAGACGGTTTGATGGTTGATCTTCTTGCAATACCAGGATTTGAAGGGAAGAAAACCGAACAGCTTATTAACGGAATACGCCTGATCTGTAACCGCTTCAGCAGACTTGCTGTGTGGGAGGAAAGGGGAGATTCCCTCTTTGATGAGTTTATCGCCCACGGAGTTGGGAATATTCTGAGAGCCTTTGTCGATAATCCTTCTTCGCTGGAATATTTGAAAGAGGAAACAATAGAGCTTCTTCTGGATAAACTGATTCAAGACGGGCCAAAGCACGCCAGTTCCCCTCGAGTGGTCAACCCAGGAGGCACGGCTCAGATATTTTTCGGTTCTATTCTGCCTGCGGCGATCCATCTGTTTGGCAGAAAAGCACAGGCCCTGCCTGCTTTTCTCTTCGAGGTTGCAAGCGAGTTTACAAGAAGCGTTGGTGGAATGACCGCTGGCGAAGATTTTGTTGAATTCCTGGTTAATAAGCTGGAAATAGAGATACAACAGGATAGCGTAACCGTTCTTGATTCATGGTTATCACAGAAAAGCCCTCCTCCACTTCAGATCCCTAAAAAATGGTCCAGTCAGAGGCGGAAAGAGTGGAATTCTCTCAGAGTAAGAGAAGATACATCAAAAATGAAACTCTT
>CAZRXU010000136.1:0-5263 GCA_964604135.1 uncultured bacterium
AACTGCAGCACTGGCAGACCATCAGGTAGACAACGATCTTTCCAGCGAATGGGAAGCCACCGGTTTCAACAACGGCAGAAGCATGGTAAGAGATTCTAAAGGGTATTTCCACGTGGTATATCACACTCAGGCAGATCCTGACGGCGCACCAGGCGGCATCTGTGATATCATGTACTCTCATACTCTTCTGCCTGCGCCGCCCATCAGCAGTGCAGACTGGGCACCTGCTGTGGAAATAGCACCAAACCCCATGTCGGACGACAGATACCCTTCAATAGCCATTGAACACGGCTTATCCGGAAGCCCCACAAGCAATGATATGCTTCATGTGGTGTGGCAAAGCACAGACATGACAGGCGTTTACCAGATAATGCACTCCTCAAATGTCAACAGCACCATGCCAGCACCGGGACAGTGGAGCGCTCCATTCCCCGTTTACACGAGTGTTCATCATTCCCTAGTTCCGGATGTTGACTGCTCTCTAAACAATGTGGTTCATGTGGTATGGCAGGAGGAAGACTTCAATTCCAATCTCACCTCGGACATTCTGTATTCAAACAGTGTTGATCACGGCGTGAGCTGGTCTGCGTTTCAGAACTTAAGTCTCACGGAGTACAACTCTCAGACACCGGATGTGGCAACTGTTATTGATTTCCCGGAAGCACCGTCCAACTACACCTACTACTCTGAAAGGGTACATGTTGTCTGGAGTGATGACGGCCCCACATCAGGACCATCCATAATGTACAAAAGCAGCCCGAACGCCGGAATCACATGGGACATCTACGAGAATGTGTCTCTGTTGTCTGGAAGCATAGACAGCGATGGATACCCGTCTCTTACAGTGAGCCGGGAAGACATTCCCCACGTTGCGTGGATGCACGGTGTCTACCCCAACGACCCAACAACCCCCGGACCGTACATTCCCGGAGCAGACCCAATGAATCCCAACAGCTTTCCCGGCCCTGAAGTTGGGATGTACTCAGCACTTCTTCAGCAGATCTACTACAGTAACAGGTTCGGCACCTGGATTCCGTTCGAACTTGTAGACAATACTGTGCCTGAAAACGAATTCCCGTCGATTGCTGTTGACAGAACTGACCATCTCTATGTAGCCTGGCAGAGCAACTCAAGCCCTGCGTCAGACTACGATATTCGACAGGCCGAAAGACTTGTCGCAGGCGGTGGATGGTTCAACCAGGTCACTTTTTACCACCCGGAGCATGACGATCTTTTCCCTTCTGAAGCAACGAAGAAAACAGCTATGTACACCCCCGGATACGACTTTGTCTGGACAATGATAGACAGCGATCTATCAGCCGGAGGACACGGACAGCCGGCAGCTCTCTCCCCGGCCCATGAGATATGGTTCAGCGGCAATACAGGCTGGATTCCCACATCTGTAGAGGAAACCTGTGCCAGCGTTGCACAGCCAGTTTTCGCTGTAATGAACAACCCGGTTTCATCTGGAACATGGATAAGCACCGGTTCTGAGGGCGGGATAGTATCGATAGTGGATATCTCTGGAAGAACTGTGCAGATAGAAAACGTTCCAGCCAGCTCCGAAGGCTTCTTCTGGAGCACAGGAGAAAGCATACCTGAAGGTGTTTACAGAGTAGTTCTGAACGATGGACACGAGATACAGAGTGCAACAGTTACTGTTATCAGATAGCTGAGAAACCAGCACACAGTATCCGGAGGAGCCACTGGTTCCTCCGGATATTGTAGAAAGGCACACAATGTTCAACAGATCAAACAGCACAGAAAAAACGTGGATTGCAGAAAATGTGGATTGTTGCTTATCTTACAATGCACATCCCGTAGTAAGATACCTCGCTGATGAGTGCAGGAAAGAGACTGAAACAAAGGAGGACGAAGAATGAATTCTTGTGTCTTTTTGGCTTGTGTCTTTCTTGTTGCCGTTTCAACTGCAGGCCCGGGAACAGACGATTTTCTGCAGTACGATGATGGAGTGGCTGACTGGTTTTCGTTCAAGGGAGGGTACAGAGGAACTTGGTTTCATCTCGATGATTTCTACCCGGATTTGGATGCATCAAAGTTCGTTGTGAGCTATGCTACGATCTGGTTCTTTCATGTATACAGCAACCCCTGGGACACCTCTGAATTCATCGGTGAGATAACAGATGGAACTCCTTACGCCCCGGGAACAGTTCTGGTTTCAACTACAGGTACTGCAACACATCTTGCGCCTTCATATATCTACCCTGCCTCGCCCTGTACAACAGGAACAGATTTTACAGTTACTGAAATAGCAGCCTTCAGCACTAACGGGTCACCCTCAATTGCCAGCGATATTTCACCGGCAGCTCCTCAAAGAAGTTTTACTGTGACAACACCTGGAGTAATCGACATCTGGCAGTACGATTTTCTTGTGCGTGTAAACGGATACCCGGCGCCGGTGGAACTTGCAAGAACCACATGGGCATCGCTTAAAGCAACATTCGCTGTTACCCGTTGACGCAAAAAGGGCGGCCTAAACAGCCGCCCTTTTCAATACTATCTGAAACAGTGCTACTGAGTAATACTACCAGCTTCAGCGGCAACATCTCCAGCCTCTTCAAGAAGCTCCTGGCCTTCTTCCACCATCTCGCCAGCCTCTTCTACCATTTCGCCTGCTTCTTCCACCATCTCGCCTGCTTCTTCAACAAGCTCTTCGGCATCAACAACTTCTTCAACCTCAACGACCTCTTCTACGTCAGCTGTTTCTTCAACATCGGTTGTTTCTTCAACAGTAGCAGCGTCGTCAACTACAGCTGCGTCGTCTGTGGCTGCGGCATCGTCGGCTGGCTCTCCGCAACCCATACCAAAGATAGCCATGCTAAGAACAAGTGTAGCGATTGTAAGAAATCTCATCGTATCCCTCCGGATTCTGTTGTACAACAATTCTGTATAATAATTCGCCTCTGGACACTGGACCGCCTGGCCCGAATAATCGCAATTATCTAAAGATTGTTGAGCCCGGTCAAGTCTAAGTTCGTTATCCTCCCGGTATTTGCAAAATGAACCTTTGCGGTACTAACAAGAACTCCGCTTCCATGAAGCCTCACCAGCTCTTTGCCGATGCGATCTACAGAAGCACCAGCTCCAGGTTTAAGATCAACACCATAGGTGGAGGAGAGTCTTTCCAGCTCATTGATATAAACACTTCTCGCAATAATGGAAGCAGCTGCCACCACTGGCTCGCTGTCTTCAGCTCTTACTCGAAGCTCTACTATTCCAGGTCTTACAGACAGCCACGGCTTCAGTCTTTCCATTTTACAGAATTTGTCTATGACAACTGCAGAGGGTTCCTGTGTTTCTGAAAGCAGTTTTTCAAATACCTTGCCGTGGGCCATAGCCAGGGTATCAAGGCTGTTTCTACCCTTCAGTCTGAAATCGCTGAAGAGCCGATTGTACTCTGCAGGTGAAACGATGGAAACCGCGTAATTCACACCGGGCATCTCGGTAATTCTTTCGTACAGCTCGCGAACTTTTGCTGAAGACAACTTTTTGGAATCTGCTGCACCTAATGCTGTAAGTTCTTGTGCAGTACTTAGGTGACAAGCGACTGCCGCAACAACAAGGGGGCCCAAATAGTCGCCCTTACCCGCCTCATCACTGCCGGCACGAAACCCGGCTGGAACGGAAACCGCAGCTGCAGGCGAAACTTCTGCTAAAACCTTACCGAGAAGCTCTGCGTCTCCCCCTGCCTGCACCATCGAATTACCTTTTTTCTTCGAATTGTAAAGGTTAATCTTGCAACGGGCACCAGACCGTTCCAGGGAAAGCTGAACTCCGTAGGGCAGCTCCTTCTGCGCCACAACTGAAACGCCAATAGATGAAAGCCTTTTCAGAGTCGACTGAAGGTGATCTATCAAACCAGGGGAAATCACTGAAAGGGGTTCTCGACTTCCAGCGGTGTTCCCATGGTAAAATCTTCAAGCATGCATGTTATCTCACCTATTACAATGGAAGCACTCATAAGCACCGGCATGTGCCTTTCGTCGTCGGTAACCCATATAAATATCTCTCCCTGCTGCTTGAAAAGACCGTCGCCTCTGAGAACCGGTTGAAGCTGTATGCAGTCAAAAGACCCGGCTCTGGTGCGGATTCTTTCGCGGTCAAGAACCTTTACCTCAAGAGGATAGTTATCGTTGTCTACATGAACATCAATGTAGAAATTACCGCCAGGTTCAAGTTCTCTGGTTCTTGCGTAATAGAATGCACTGAGAACATCCATGGCATGGGGCGGAATTTCTATTTCTGCCAGTTCCGGATCTTCCTCATCGGGGTAGTAGGCAAAACCTGCTTCCTGGTCGAAGTACATCTCTTCACTACTGGAAAACTCACCCTCCTGAATACTCTTCATAAATGTAAGAGAATGAAGCTGAACAATATCAAGAAGAGCTTCGTTAGTGTCTCTTACTTCGAAGAAGCTGCTGAAAGCTGGGTTGGAACCAGCCTCTGCTGTTATTCTGTAAGCAAGCAGGCCATCGTGATCCACAGGACCTGTAACGCTGAGAGTTGCTGTACCAGCCTTTATTATTCCGTATTCAACACTGAACACAAGCCTTTCTCCCGGCCCCCACGCAGTGTTCTCTGCATACCTTCTCTGATACTCTCCCCAGTCCCACACAGAACCATAGGCAAAACAGGATACAGACACGCCAAGAAAAAGAATTGAAACCAGTTTCATACACATCCTTTCGAAATAGTCTCTGCAGTATGTACATCACCAGAAACTAAGTTGTTCCAATTACTCTGTCCACCTGCTTCCTGGAGATTCGCCGGACAAAGAAGCAGCCGGACTTTTCCTCCACTTCTGCCTCTTTTATAAATCAATCGTCCACAAAGCGAAACTGCAACTCAAAGGGGAGCCGCATGACAGCTGGAACATCACACAGAACCGCCAAGATACACATGCCGCCACTGTACTCTATCATGAACAAGGTACGGAAGATGCGGTCTACAGGGCAGGAGGTTTACTCCATGGCACAGGCAGTTCCCTGGTACGGTCCTCCGACACAGGCCGTTGAAGCGGTGAAACAGGTGATGGATAAAAAATCTTTTCACCTCTACGGACCAGACCCCGGTCATCTATCGACAAGAGTCGCTCTAGCCGGAGAAATAAAGAGAAGAAGAGGAATAGATATTGATCCGCAGAAAGAGCTTCATCTAACCTGCGGAGCAAGTCAGGCTTTTGTAAGCGCTCTTCTTGCTGTGGCCGACCCTGGAGACCGGGCAATAGTGCTTGAGCCCTACT
>CAZRXU010000137.1:0-5075 GCA_964604135.1 uncultured bacterium
TTCGGGCTTCCCGGAGAAACTGAAGATGACAGAATGCAGACACTTGAACTGGTGAGAGAGCTGAGAGGGAAAATAGACTACATAAACCTGTCTGTCTTTAACCTGCCAGAAAAATGTGAGCTGACCGACAGGGCTGAAGAATTTGGAATAGAGCCAGGTGTGTACGACAGCGAAGCACCTGTTCTGCGACTTTACCGGCCGTTCCGCAGTCTGGATGGTTCTGAGCCCAGAAAAGATTCAAGGGAATTTCTAAAGACAGTCTTCAAACCGGATTCGGCAGTAGAACCTGTTCTAAAAGCAACTCCCAGATGGTTCAGGGCAGGACACATGGCACTTATGGAGAAGCAGAATATCTAACGCTGACGGCTGGCAGCAAGCCTTCTTACTGCAAACACAAGAGCTCCGGATACCACTATACAGGCCAGGTTAAGTGCAAACAAAGACAGACCGCCCTGCCACCCGAAGTACCCTCCGCCCCACAAAAGACCTGCAGTAACAAGAGGCGGCATAAGGGCCACAGCAACCATCACACCAATAAGGGTAGATGAACCTCCTGTGCACAAGGCAATGGCTCCTGCCGCACCTGATGCCAGAGCAAGAACAATGTCGGAAGGACCAGACTGAATACGGGAGGTAATCTCTGAAAGGGCAGGATCAACCTTGAGAGTCATGCCCAACAGAGCGGAAAAGACAACGGCTATGACACTGCGAATGATCATCTCTCTGAGAGAGATACCAAATAGACGCCTCTCCTGGTGAACAAGGCTGAGCGACAGCCCCACACTGGGGCCCAGAAGCGGGGCAATTACCATTGCACCGATAAGTATTGTCGCACTGTTCCTGTAAAGCCCTGCTGCTGCAACAACAGCAGAGAGTAATGTGAGTATCCATGTGGATGAAGACGGACTGGTCATCTCTACAATATCCTGTTTCAGCTCGTCAAAGCTTATCATTCCACTGGAACTCTTTTCCTCTGGAATCGAAGCCTCCACAGGCAGGCAGATTATTCTGATATCCTCAATTGTATCTGCGAGAGCGGAACTGATCTCTTCCGTAACCTTCTCGCTGCTTGCTGAATCAGTAAGAATATGGAGCTGAGAGTGGGTTTCAGAAAGCCTTTCCGTCCACATAGATGTGATCATAAGGCCGCTGATTGAAGACCTAGCCAACTCCAGACGCTCTGTGGGCAGAAACACCTCAATCAGTCTTCCGGCCATAGTATTTCCCTCCTCTCAAGCAGAAAAGCTGCTGCATTTTCCCCTGTAAGCCGAGCTCCTGCCTCGGTCATGTGCATACAGTCGTAAAAGTATTCTCTGGTGTGCGGTATTTCCGAAGCAAGATCGAACACTGCCACACCCTCCTCTGAACAGACCTGAATCAGATCCTGATTCAGCGTGTTCAGCATCAGTGAGAACACTGCAGCCGACATGGGGCTTTCAGAGTCTCCCAGCCACCTGGAACCTTCAAGAACACCTCTCCAGTGCTGATTGTCTTCATACAACAGAGGTTGCGTCATAAACACAGGTGTGATGTTCAGAGACCTGCACTCGTGTATCAACGCACGGATCCTGAGCCGGTAGAAGTTCGGATTCTCAAGAAGATCGTGGAGATCATCCGGAAGAACAGCTTCCTCTTCATTCATGGGGATCTCCTGAAAGTACGGGTCGACACCGTGGGATATCACAGGTGCGCCATCTATGTAAACCACCTTCACCTTGTAGATCAGCTGCAGAACCATACTGTGTGAAAACAGTGCCTGCCTGAGGCCGGAATCAGGAAGCCTCTCTGACTCTGCCGCATTTCCCCGAAGAAATGGACCCATATCATTCACACCTGTTAAAAACAAAGCCATATCCGGTTTGATCTTCGAAAGAACCTCACGGACAAACAGCAGATGGGTGTCTGCGGAATGCCTTGGAATTCCACCGTTTCCCACCCATGTCATGGGATGCGCTCTCCTCAGCTTACTTTGAACAACGTTCGACCACGTGAGACTATCATCCAGGTAGTAGTTTGCAGTAGTGCTTCCTCCGACAGTTACGATTGTAAAATACTGCTCCCACTGCCGTGGCGGTTCTTCTCCCCGAAGCCCCCACATATTGGTGGACAGCGTTCCCCCAGGGGTAATTCCCGGAAGATCAACCTCAAGCCTGACATTCTGATAGGGCCTTAATCCGAATCGGGGATTAAAAATACTTTCAGGCATAATCATGTGCAGAACTATCTCTGCCAGACCTGCAGCTAAAATAGCAGAAAACACCATAACCGCAGTACCGCCAAGGATAGTTTTAAGCTTATTGGTTTTGTAGAGTGCTGTTACAGCCAGCCCGGGAACAAACGAGAGCATTGCAGCTCCTGCAACAAAACTTCTCCTCTGAAGAACTGGAACAGGAAACAGGAACCAGACAGTAAAAAACAGAAGCGGCAACAGCACAGTTACCAGACCGGCAGCAAACTCGGGAACACGAGCAGCAGCAGGAGACAACCTTCTTCTAACAGAACTCTCATGGAAAAACAACACGGCTGCGGATACACACCCAGCCAGCACAAAAAGCAGTGCAACACCCATCTGAGCCGACCACTTTCCCATGATAACAGCGTTTGCACTGCGTGAATTGAACAGGGTGGCAAACACAAGGGAAAAACCGGTAAAAGCCAGTACAATCACTGCTTTCAGATAGTTTCTGCCACCTGTCACAGTATATCACTTGCCAGTTCTGCAAGTTTGCTTCGTTCGCCTCTTACAAGATTTACATGAGCGTAGATACTCTGCCCTTTCATTCTGCTTACAAGATAGGCAAGGCCGTTTGAACGGCTGTCAAGATACGGTGTGTCTATCTGGAAGATGTCTCCCGTAAAAACAAATTTGGTTCCCTCTCCCGCCCTTGTGATGATTGTTTTTACCTCGTGGGGTGTAAGGTTCTGCGCTTCATCCACAATGAAGAAAATGTTGTTCAGGCTTCTTCCCCGGATGTACGCAAGAGGTGTGATGATCAATTTTTCCGAATCAACCATCTCCTGCACCATGAGGTACTCTCTGCTGTCTTTTGCGTACTTGTTTCTGATCACCCCAAGATTATCCCACAGCGGCTGCATGTAAGGGTCAAGTTTTGACTGAATGTCACCTGGGAGAAAACCCATGTCTCTGTTGGAAAGAGGAACCACAGGACGGGCCAGATAAAGCTGCCTGTACTTCTTTCTCTGCTCCAGAGATGAAGCCAGTGCAAGCAGAGTTTTGCCTGTGCCGGCCTTTCCTGTAAGAGTTACCAGTTTAACTTCAGGATCAAGCAGAGCGTGCAGTGCAAAAGCCTGTTCCGCATTTCTTGGATCTACACCCAAAGCTCTGCTCTTCTTCACCCTGTGTAAGCGGTTATCGGCGGGAGAATGACAGGCCAGCGCACTTCTGCTTCCATTCCTGAGAATGAAAAACTGGTTGGCAACGACATCATCTTCAACAGGCAGAAGTTTCTGTTCAACAGAATAGGGCTGCTCGTACAGTGCAGAAATTGCATCTTCCGATACACCCTCGATCAGTGAACTGCCGGAGTAAAGCCTGTCTGGCCAGTCTACCTTGTCGGTTATGTAATCTTCAGCGGCAAGCCCCACTGCCAGTGCCTTTATTCTGAGATTGATGTCTTTGCTTATAAGAACCACGCTTTCACTATCCAACTGCTTCTGAAGTTCCACTGCAACTGCCAGAATTCTATGGTCAGGGGTGTCTTCGGTGAATATTCCGTTGAGCGCACTGATACCGTTCTTCACATACCGCACAAGCAGCCTGCCCCTGCCAACACCCAGGGGAATACCATCCAGCGGCAGACCGTCCTCTGCAAGGGAATCGAGCTGCCGGATGAAGGACCGGGCGGAATAGTTGATGGAATCATTGCCCGCTTTAAAAGAATCCAGTTCTTCAAGAACAGTAATGGGTACAACAACATCGTGCTCCTGGAAGTGATCAAGGCACCGGTGATCGTGAAGAACAACATTGGTATCCAGAACGAAAGTGCTCTTCTCTCTCTTGGTCATACTACCTTCTTTCTTCAGGAACAGCAGTAACTTCACCTGAGTTAAAACGTTGAATACCACTGTCCGTTAAAAGCACAAGATACCCGTCGGCGTCAATTCTGCTGACAATACCGCTGGAGCTTTCATTTCCTCCGGAAAGAACAACCTTCCTGCCCCTGCGCCAGAGAACACTGTTCAATTCCTCAAGAACACCGTCAAGGGGAGATTCATCTCCACTTGTCCAGCACGAATCAAGCTCCAGTAAAAACTGTTTTAGAAGTTCGGCGGCCTCAGGCGCTGTGCCGAACTCACTCCACGACCCTGCTGGAAGAAACTTTCGATCTGGAACAGAAGGAGGAGTTGAAAGGTTGACACCTACTCCCAGAATAAACCATCTTTCAGGGAAAGACCCTGCTTCAGCAATCAACCCTGCTATTTTTTTACCCTTCACGATAACATCATTAGGCCACTTCACAACAGCATTAATGCCCTGCTTCCCAAGCAGGCGTACAAGCACCAGTGCCGCAAGCAAAGAAACGCACGATGCGTAAACTGCGGGAGGTGAGGGTTTCACGAGATAACTAGAGTACAAACCACCTGGAGGAGACTCCCAGTGTTTTCCCATCCTCCCTCTGCCGGAGGTCTGAACACGGGCGATAACTGCAGAAAAACCTGGAAGTTCCGTAATTCTCTCTCGCAACCACATCTGCGTGGAAGGCACTGAATCCTCAGTATACACAAGCCAGCGGTTCAGTTTGTATGGTTCAGCCATAAATGTAATATACCCCCTCTTGAATCCAGCCGCACCGGTTGGCCTGTTTTAAGTGAAATTAGTATGATACCGCTTGCGGTGGGCCGCTAGCTCAGTTGGCAGAGCATCTGACTTTTAATCAGAGGGTCGGGGGTTCAATTCCCCCGCGGCTCACCATGCAGTTTCCGTGATTTGATATTGACGGGAACAGCCGGAAACATTATCGTACCGCTCGCTTCACAGCGACCCCATCGTCCAATGGTAAGGACACCGGCCTTTCACGCCGGCAATACGGGTTCGATCCCCGTTGGGGTCGCCA
>CAZRXU010000138.1:0-5019 GCA_964604135.1 uncultured bacterium
AGACTATAATCTTTTACCGGGAGAAAATGAAAAGGTCTGTTCTTCTTAACTGGCTTCCCTTCGAAAACACAGCAACAGGTGCTGCAAAAAGGGCGATTGAGCTTCACCGCAGGCTTAGCGATGAGTTCAGCCTTACTGCTGTGGTTACCCGGGGTTTCCCGAACGGTGCAGTGCCCAGTGTAAAAAAAGCAGTGGTTGCTCCCCTGAGGAATATTCGAGTGAGGTATTCTGAAAGGTTGCCGAAGTTCTGGGAAGAAGCTGGTGTTTCCGATATCTGGGTTACAGATACACTTCCAGTTCCAGTATTCGGCTCAAAGATAAAAACTGTTCTCACCGTTCACGACCTTAGATATCTTGTGAACAGAAAATACCTCAGCCTGTCCAGGTATCTTCTTCTTAAACTAACCATGAAAGCTGGTCTTAACAGGGCGGATGCCGTTGTTACAGTGTCAGGCTGGGTAGCTGATCAGATTGTAGAAAAATACGGTGTTTCCCGGGAAAAGCTGTTCGTAATACCAAATGCCGCAGCCTCACTTCCACCAGCGGGTACAGAAGCAAATCACAAAAGGAAGTACATTCTGGCAGTTGGTCATCTGGAGGCAAGAAAAAGCATCGATACCCTTATCCGCGCCTTCTCCATGTTCAAAGATGGCTGGAATGGAGATCTTGTTATTGCGGGAAGCGGACCGCTGGAAAGCAATCTCAAAGCTATGGCTGGAATTCTTAACTGCGGTTCGCGGGTAAAGTTCAGAGGGAGGGTAACTGACCAGGAGCTTTCCACACTTTACGCGAACAGCACTTGTCTTGTATGCCCCTCTGTTTACGAGGGTTTCGGTATGACTATTCTCGAAGGGCTTGCCTCAGGTGTACCTGTTGTTGCTTCTGCTATTCCTCCGCACCGGGAAGTCGCCGGTGACGCTGCTGTGTGGTTTGAGTCGGGCAATCCCGATGACCTGTCGCGAGTTCTACAGCAGCTTTTTTCAGGTAGGATTAAGGACAACCCGGAAATGAGAGAACAGAGGGCAAAAATGTTTAACTGGGATGACTCAGCAGAAGAACTTGCTTCTGTATACAAGCAGCTGTAACCTGCGTGAGTTAGCAGTATCCGCAATCAGCAGGGTGGTTCCTAGTTGCCGGGCGAAACCTTCTCGTGCGAAAGCATGATAGTGGTACTCTACACTCCAACCATCATTTTAGCCTCTGCCCAGCTCTTTTTCTACCTGCTTTTCTACTCGGAGGAAGTACATTTCTCTCTTTTCGCCAGTTGCAGATATCAGTGCTTTGGTTAAATCCTGGGTTGTCACTTCAAGAACGCTCATAAATTGACCATATGCGAAAACACGCCTGGGATCATCCTCATCGGAGCCATAAAGACTTGACAACAGGGCTTCAATCATTTGATCCATTCCCCACAGTTTCAAGTGAAGTAGTTCATGAATAACTATTTCCTCAAGAAATTGTATTTCAACTCTCTGATTGATAATTAAGGCTGCATTTCGATTGTCCTGATCAATCTTAATATCGCCGGATTTGCGCCAGTCCCTGTCCGCTACAACAACACGAATAGACCAATCTCTTAGTTGCAATATCTGTTGCCACTTTTCTAGAAAACCTGTAATATCTTTTTCAGTTATGCACATATTTTTCCTCTGTCAACTTCCTGACTGCACGAATGCTATTGATTCTTTTTGAATTGTTATTCTGATTCTCTCTCCGGTGACTCCATGTGTTGCGTAACCGAAAGAGCTGCTGAGGGCTCCACCTCCGGCGAGTCGAACGCTTACATGAAAAGAATCATCCTTTGTGTAAACAACAGAAACCTCTTGTTGTTCTCCGGGATACAGATTGCTGAAGGTCCAGCTGCTGTCGCATACTGCCACAGTTACAGAGGCGCAGATTTTGTCGGAATTGTTCTCGACCAGCAGCAAGTTCTGATTCGTACCACACCCTGCTGCAGCCAGCAGAACGATGGTGTATACAACAGTTTTGACCATAAAACCCTCCTTTTTCATAATGTTGCAGGTATCAGCAATTATGTCAATACTAACTGGTCTGTACTGCGGAGCATTTCCTTTGCATAATTGGTGAACACTTATTGCTGTGGAGGTATGTTTTGACAACCATCTTTGTAGTTTGCCTTACGCTGTTATCAACACCCCATATCGTCAGTGTCTCGAATGCTCCTGAAGACGATGGATCCCTTCTGCTTGTCGAGTTTGAAGACGCTGTTGAAACCCCGGATAACCTTGCCGGGCTGCTGGTTCAAAGAACTGAAGACACTGCGGGTGATACAGTCTGGGAAACCGTTCTGGTGGAGGCTCTCCCTCTAGAAAGTGCAGAACTGACGGATGGTTATGATCCCGACTACCCCATTTTTCCGGCCACGCACTACCTGTACAGAACTGTTGTTATCACAACTGAAGGTGATTCTCTGCAAAGCCAGGTCTTTACCGGTGCGGAGCTGCCGCAGGGTGAGTGGTTCAGCCCAAGTGAGGTGCCCACGCTGATTGGCAGTGTTTTGTTCCTGGGGCTTATTTTCTTTTACTTTCACAGAGCAAAAAGAGGTTCCGAGTTTTACCTTCGCCCAATTGCCGGTATTGAGGCCATAGATGAGGCAATCGGCCGTGCCACAGAGATGGGAAAGCCAATTCTTTATGTTCCGGGATTGTCAACCATAGGTGATGTCGCAACCATTGCCAGTATTACAATTCTGGGCAGGGTAGCCAAGAAGGTGGCAGAATACGGAACCCCGCTGCTTGTTCCCAACTGCGACCCCATAGTGTATACCGTGTGCGAAGAAACCGTCCGCCAGGGTTATCTTGAGGCCGGAAGACCAGATGCATACGATCAGGACAGTGTTTTCTTTCTAACCCAGAGTCAGTTTGCCTATGTTGCCGGAGTTAACGGAATAATGGTGCGAGACAAACCGGCAACCAACTTCTATCTAGGCATGTTCTGGGCGGAATCTCTGATTCTTGCAGAAACAGGTTCCCTCTCTGGTGCGATACAGATTGCGGGAACAGATGCGGTTACACAGCTTCCATTTTTCATTACTACCTGCGATTACACCCTTATCGGCGAGGAACTCTACGCGGCAAGTGCATATCTTGGGCGAGAGCCAAAGCAGCTTGGCTCCATAAAGGGCCAGGATGCCTGCAAGTCTGTAATGATGGCTTTCATAGTGCTTGGCATTGTTCTAAGCATTATCTACGCGATTACAGGCAACGAGTCGGTGATGTTTCTGGGCCGCTTTTTGAATCTGTAGCATGAGTGATCTTCTGGTTCCTCTTTACAAACTTCCTGCAAGAAACCATCTGCCTGGCTTCGCTGTGCGCAGGGTTATGGCGCATGAGGGCTCATACGTAAGAAAGTGGGTGGAAACAGTATTTTCCGCCAGCTGGGCATCGGAGATACTTCCAGCCATAAGCAGAACTCCATCTTCTGTATTCATTGCAGTAGACAGCAGTATTAACGAACTGGCGGGTTTCTGTGCATGGGACTGTACGGCACTTGGTTTTCTGGGGCCGGTAGGGGTTGCCGAGAAGTACAGGGGCAGAGGTGCAGGCAGGGCAGTTGTTCTTGAGGTTCTGTATGCCATGAAAGAACAGGGATACGGTTATGGAATAATAGGTGATGCCGGTGCCGAGGATTTCTTCCAATCCGCTTGTGGTGCAGTGGTCATACCTGACAGCACCCCTGGTGTTTACCCAGAGGTTCTTGGATGAGTGCAACTGTACGGGCCATGATTCCCGATGACTATACCGGTCTTGTTGAGTTGTGGAGCAGTTTTCCAGGCAACACAATGACCGGGGCTGATTCTTTGCTGGGTTTTACCCATTTTCTGCAGCGGAACGGTTTTTGCTGTTTCACAGCTACAGAAAGTGGCAGAATAGTTGGATCGGTTATGGCCGGAGAAGATGCCAGACGGGGCTACATTTACCATCTTTCAGTAGAAAAAGAGCTTCATCATTCCGGTATAGGAAAACTCCTGATGGATACAGTAGAAAAAGCTCTCTACACAGCGGGAATAGAGAAGATTCACCTGTTCATTTTTTCAGACAACCCTGCCATAGAGTTCTACAGAAAAACAGGGTGGCACCTGAGAGATGATATAGAGGTTATGAGCAAGGTTCTTCACGGAGATAGATACATGGGAACCAGAAAACCCTGAATAACGAATTGCCAGTTGTGTAGATATCCGTGGTTTCAGTGCGAACTGCTCTTGAACACAACCCTCCTTCGGTTTCAGGCTGAAGAGCAGCTGGTGTGTCTGCTGATGGGTTAACTGCTTGTGTAACTGGCATCCTCTACAACAGTTTTCAGAATATCCAACTGGTTCACAGCTGGCAGTTTTGAAAACCTTACAACAACAACGGGATACTCCATCAATAAGAAGTAGCACTTCTCGCCAGCATGCTCCTCAGCTTCTTCACAGGAGAACAATGTTGGAAAGCTGTCGTATCCGGACATATCTTTGGTGTAAAACTCATAGTTATTCTCGACTTGATCAAATTCGAATTCACTTCCTGATGTTTTTACAAAATCAACAACAGCAGACTTGATTTGCTCAGCAAGAGAATCAACCACTTTCTGAAGAGAATCCAATCTGCTGCGGTTTTTCCGGTATGCAGCATTCTTCATTTCTTTGCTTCCCCGCTGAAACTTCATACCAACGGCTTTCCTTACATAAACAAAACCTGAAACACCTGTTCTTGAAACCATTCCGCTCAAAACAGCCTCCCGCAAGAAAAATACAAACAAAAGCAAGCACACGGGTTTATATACTACAACGCCAGGCTGAGCAGATATTTGTTACTGGAATGAAATACGGAACTAAAGCTTCTTGCAGGTAGCGCATTATCGACAAAAACTTAACACAAATACCAGCTTACTGAATATTTATCTGATTGCGGTTGACTCGACCGGCCAGGTTCAATCAGATTGCAGAACTGTTCTTACTCTTTCTGAGAATTCTTTGCATGCACTGTTCAGAGACTGTGGAGGATTCTGAATCCGGAT
>CAZRXU010000139.1:0-4997 GCA_964604135.1 uncultured bacterium
ACACAATGGACCACCCTTCTGGTTGTTGTTTTCTGACAAGGGTAAGGTACCCTAAGCAGAGGTGGTGGTCCAACCATTATGTCTTGAAGAAAAATCAAGACAATCAGGGAACGGGATTGCTGTTCTTCATGGCGGCTACTTACATTCTCCTAGAATACCTGCACTTGTCAGTACAGGCCTGGGTCGCGGCCCGGTGCTGAAGAGGGCAGAGCACCTTCTTCACTGAAGCCCATTTCCTCAAGTTCCTGTTCAACCTTCTCGGGGTCTTCGCCTGCTTCAAGACGCTCAAGAGCGTGCTCCAGTTCCGGGCCCAGATCTTCGCCCATATCGTCGGCCATTCTGCGAACTGCCCGGGCCATTGATCTGGGGTCGTTCTCGTCGATGTCGGCCATGTCTGCTGCCAGATCATCATCCGACTTTGCTTTTGAAGAGGAGGTTGAGAACTGGCTCATTACTCTTTCAAGATTGTCGTTTCCGCATTTGGGGCATTTGATTTCTTTTCTTTCTCCACGGACGAGGAACTGGTAAATAGTGTTGCATCCGCCGCAGTAGTACTCATAGATAGGCAATTTTACCTCCAGTGCCGGCAAACCGGCAGAAAACTCCGCTTCCCACGGGAATCCCAGTGGCCCTGGAAACCACAGGGCACTTCACAACAAATGAATGATAAACTCTTGAGTCGTTCAAGCCAAACAGCCCCTCAAGATTGCCCTGCCCCTTGGCCAGAATAATATCAGCAGACTCGTATATCTGTTTTGCTCTTCCGGTGAGCATTACCGGAATAACTGCAGGAATATCGATTCCGCTGGAAATCAGTTCGGCAACCAGGTCAAGACCTGCCATTTCCGCGTCACCTATAGTGGCATCGTTCATTACAGGAAACTCGCGGGTCATGTAGTATTTTTTTCCCTTGAACGGTGTGATATCCAGAAACAGACGGTCCATAACTGTTTCGCCGGCATTGTCTCCCAGCACAAGAAGAGTGTCGGCCTGCCTGAGGGATCTAAGAAATGCTGCAGACCGGTTAACAGCCAGAGGAGCTGAAAAAGTTTGCAGAAGATCATGTATTTCGGGTAGTGGAATCCCCTGCCCTGTGTCTACCAGGTTGCACCATGTTCCAGCGGCAAGAGCCATTGACTCCGAGTTATTGGAATTCAGGAAAGTGGTTTTCAACTTGCGGTAGTGAAGCAGCAGCTGTTTTGTGAAGTGTCTTTTTTCACCTGCGAAAATATCGTTACTGGTTTTGGAAAGCTCTCTTAGCAGTGCCCACGATTCCGCACCTGCAACAGGGGGAGTCAATCCATTTTCAAGGTTTTTGCTGACTGTTTCAATGAGTTTGTGATAGTCTTCTTCCAACAGATGTGCCCTTGCCGTAAAATCGGAGAAACCCCGTTTGAAACAGTCAAAGCACTCTGTGTCAGGGCTGAGAGCCAATTACCGCACCTTCCACAAACATTGTGTGAATCCTGTTGTCGTCTGTAAGCTCTGGATGAAAACTGCTTAGCCAGATGTTTCCGCTCTTTATGAAGACGGCCCCCTCTTTTACAGAGCACAGCACTTCAGCTTTATCAGAAAGGGGGAACAGAAGCGGTGCCCTGATAAACACACCTGGAAAAGGCTTTTCAAGACCTTTGATCACAAGATTTTCCTGAAAGCTGGCCGACTGTCTGCCGAAGCTGTTTCTTTCAGCACGGACAGGGGCAAGCCCCAGGGAGGGCTGGTCTACCCGGTGGCTTTTTTCCGTGATCTCACTTGAGAGCAGAATAGCACCGGCACAGGTGCCCCAAACTGGAACACCTGCTTCAGCCAGTTTTTTGATGGGGGAGATAAGGTTCCACCGATTGAGCAGTTTGATGAGAGCTGTGGATTCGCCGCCTGGCATTACAAGGCCGCGTATTCCTGAAAGGTCTTCAGGCAGGCGCACCTCTACTGTAGAACAGCCAATTCCTCGCAGCATATAAACATGCTCAGATACCCCCCCTTGAAGGGCAAGAACACCGATGTGTGGTTTCATTTTACCAGCCTCTGTCAGCCATTCTTTCGTTTTCAGGGATGGTAGAGATGTTGATACCCACCATGGCTTCTCCAAGCCCGGCGCTGACCTTTGCGATCACCTCGGGCTTGTCGAACTGACTTACAGCTTCAACGATGGCTTTTGCTCTCTTTGCAGGGTTACCGCTTTTAAAGATGCCGCTGCCGACGAACACACCGTCAAGCCCCAGCTGCATCATCAGAGCCGCGTCTGCAGGGGTTGCTATTCCACCTGCGGCAAAGTTTACAACTGGCAGCTTTCCGTTCTCGTGTACGTATTTAACAAGCTCATAGGGAGCACCCATAACCTTGGCCATGGACATAAGCTCTTCAAAAGGAGCTGCCTGAAGTCTTTTGATTTCGCCAAGAACAGACCGTGCGTGGCGTACGGCCTCTACAACATTGCCTGTGCCTGCTTCGCCTTTTGTGCGGATCATGGCAGCGCCCTCAGCTATTCTTCTTAGGGCTTCTTCAAGTACGGTGGCTCCGCAGACAAAGGGAACCTTGTAGTTCCACTTGTCTACATGGTGGGATTCGTCTGCCGGTGTAAGAACCTCAGACTCGTCTATAAAGTCTATGTCTAGAGCCTGAAGAACCTGGGCTTCAACGAAGTGACCGATGCGGCATTTTGCCATTACGGGAATGGTCACTGCTTCCTGAATTCCCTTGATCATATCGGGGTCGGACATTCTGGCCACCCCGCCCTGAACTCTGATGTCGGCAGGAACTCTTTCCAAGGCCATTACCGCCACGGCACCAGCTTCTTGCGCAATCGCTGCCTGCTCTGCATTGATAACATCCATGATCACTCCGCCTTTGAGCATGCGTGCGTGACCAGTTTTTACTTCCCATGTACCATCATCGCGAATAAAGCTCATAGTATTTACCTCGTAGATTGAACGGACTCAAGAAATTCCCTGCCACAGGTTTCCCACTTGGCAAAGGAAGCTAAAAGCACATCTTCCAGTGAAGATGTGTTTGAAGAACCGAAAGCCTGCCTGAAAACACGAATACAGTCTGCAGAGGATTTGAGATATCTGATCCAGCTGTTTCTTACCTCAGGAGGAAGTTCTTCAGTGTTACGGTGAAGAGCGGTTTCAAGAGCTGCTTCCGCTCTGAGAGCAGCAGTTCCAGCTGCGAAAACACCTGCTGTTTCACTGCTGCCGCTGTTTGATACAGTGACCCAGGCATCCATCAGCCCTGCTACTTCACGATCGAGTGTACTGAACTCTTCAGTACTCAGCGGCTGTGAAAGTGCCAGAGCTGCAGAAACCGCAAAAACAGGAACAATTAAATGTTTCATCATGTGGGTAACATACAAAAGTCGTCAATACGCAGAAAGGCGTTTACACATTGCCTGCAGTGTTGTATTATGTGGCGTCGGTGAAGTACCGGTTTTCTATGGAGGGTTCTTGAAACTAGCTTTGGTTTTTTTGTGTGCCGTCAGTCTTTTTGCTGTTGGCAGCGTTGTTGAAGACTGTGTAAGCAGGGGAATTCCGGTTTCGTCGGCTCTGCTTACCGAGGATCTGCTCACAGTTGAAATGAGCGGAAGTCTGGCAATGGGAGATTCCCTGCTTAAACATTACGGGGGAGTGTTCTTTCTACTTGCAGACAGTATTGCTGATGGCTGGCCTGTGGTTGGTCTTCAGGTTGATATTCCCGGTGCTTCTTTAATCCTTTTTCGTGAGGATGTTTTCAGTGCTGTAGAGCGTATGCAACAGGGTCTCTCTGAAGAAGTACTGGCCAGCTGGATTCTAGAGCACACCTGGGTAACCAGAAACTAATTCCTACAGTCCACCTTTGCCGAAAAGCACAACCGGAATAGTTTTCATTATCAATCTGAAATCCAGTGAATGCGACGAGTCTATGGTATACAGAAAATCCAGGAACTGTGCTTCGCTGAATGGAAGTCTGCTTCTGCCGTACACTTGCCATATACCGGTAAGCCCCGGCTTCACTGTGAACCTCTTTCTCTGCCACCCGCTGTAGTGTTCCAGCTCGTAGGCTATGCATGGTCTCGGGCCGACCATGGACATGTCTCCCTTGAGAACATTAACCAGCTGGGGAAGTTCATCAATTGAGGTCTTTCTGATTATCCGGCCTATCAGAGTAATGCGGGAACTCTGTTTCAGTTTGAATGCCCCGTCTGCTCCGCCAGCTGTTTTACCGCTGGCGTATTCTTTGAAGTATTTCTTGTGGGCATCCTCGTTTACCTTACCCTGTTTCATTGAACGGAATTTCAGGAATCCGAACTCTTTTAGTTTCAGACCAATCCTCTGCTGTTTGAAAAGAATAGGGCCAGCGCTGGTTAATTTAACAGCCAGGGCGGTAACAATGAAAACAGGCGACAACAGAACCAGCCCTGCGAAAGACAGTACAATATCGTTGAGCCTTCTCATGGTTATCTGGGTAGATTGCTTTCCCTTTTTTAGAAATGTTAGTGCGCCGTAGTTGTTCAAGCTGAACCACGGATCAAAATAACCCAGGTCAATAATTTTCGGACCGTAGATCACAAATGGAATTCCGGACTCATTAAGCAAAACGCAACTTTCCGCAATACAGTCGAAATCATGTTTTTCTTCAAACAGAACAACCGCGCTGCTGCAGCTTTTCTCGGCTATTTTTTCTAGAACACTGGCAGTCAGTTTCCCCGGGTCAAGAGGAAGACTTTCCGGCCAGGTGATTACTCTCTGATTAGAAGGGTGGATTTTTGAATTTTGTAGAAGAGATGCAATACCTTTGTTTTTGCCGGGGTTGCCTGCGATAAGCAGATTTGACTTGCTGTTGTGTTTTTCTCTGTAGAGTGATTTGAAGATATACGGAAGGATTACCAGCTTTACTGTAAGAGTTAAAGCCAGCCATGCAAGCATATTGAACACGATGACAAAACGACTGTCTATGAACATGAACATTGTTTCCTTGAACAGGAAAATCATAAGCATGAATGCTCCGGTTACGATGAAAGT
>CAZRXU010000140.1:0-4898 GCA_964604135.1 uncultured bacterium
GCATACATCATAATGGAGGCTTTCAAGAAGTACAGCAATCCTGCTATCGATGTTTACTGTGTGGGTACTTCCCAGGAGGAAGTAGGGTTGCGCGGGTCGACTGTGGCGGCTCAGGTCATAAAGCCGGACATTGGTATTGCAGCAGATATTACAGGGGCAGGAGACACACCGGAGTTTCCAAAATCGAAGAGAATTTGCGATCTTGGCAAGGGTGTTGCAATCAAGCAGCAGGATGCCAGTGTTATCTGTTCCACTTCACTGGTTGACTTCATCAGAGATATTGCAGAGGAAAAGAACATCGACCACCAGATGGAAATACTTGTAAGGGGCGGAACAGATACCAGCTCAATGCAGAAGTTCGGTGGAAATACCCACGCTACCTGCCTTTCCGTTCCCACCAGAAACGGTCACAGCCCTGTTGCCATCATCCACAAACACGATGTGGAAACAGCAATAGAGCTGCTCGTTGAGTTTCTCAACCGTGCCCATCTGTTTGATCTGAACTGATTGTCTGTGCAGAGGAGAGATTGTTGTGGCAAAGCTTATTGCAGTTGTTCTGGTTCTGTATGCGTTTTCCTGTGCAGTTCCGGAAAATGTGCCTCTGCCTGACCACCGGGTGCAGTGGTTTCCGTGTTCAGAAGTAAAGTACTCCACTCCTCTGAAACTTAGCTGGGTTGTCGGAGCTATCCGTATGAACCTTACCGGCCGTGACTCGTACCACGGGATTTATGTACAACTGGAGCCAGGCTTCGGCGGTGGAAAGATCAATGCGGGATACCGTTTCGGTGAGCACAGCTTTTTGCCGGTTTACAGCCTTGGCCTTGGTGTATCCTTTCTTCAGACCTGGGGTAACCCCCTTGGCGATGTTGAAAGTGGGCAGAGCTACGCAGGTATGGAATTAAGGGCATCTGCATTTATGCTGGGGGTAAACTACGGTGTGTTCAGGCATGTTGCCAGAGATTCTAATGAACGGAAGTGGATACAAACTATCGGTATTGGTATGGGTATTTAATATACTCCACGCTTGATTTTCGTTCATTGACTGTGTTTGAACCGGTGTGCATAGTATACACGGCAACGAAGCAGTGTATCTGTATTTATCGGAAGACAATGAAGAACATAATTTTCTGCTCGGATGGAACAAGGAATACCCCGAAAGACCGCACAAATGTGTTCCAGATATTCCATATGCTTAAAACAGGTAATACCCAGATTAAGGCATACGACAAGGGTGTTGGAACGAAGTTCGGCAACGTCATACGGGGAAGTGCATTTGGAGCAGGGCTGTTCAACAATGTGCTGGACGGATTCAGATTTCTGTCAGACAACTATGTTGAAGGAGACAGAATCTATCTGTTCGGTTTCAGCCGCGGGGCTTACACAGTGCGCAGTCTGGCAAGCATGGTCAGTCTCTGCGGGCTGGCTCCCGCCGGTTCGTCCCGCAGGGTTGTCGCCAGATTCTGGAGGGCCTACAAAGTAAACAGAAAGCCGGTCAGATTCAGAAAGACTGTGGATAAACTTGCACAGAATTATGGTTCAAGGAAGGCGGTGATTGAGGCTGTATGTGTATGGGACACTGTTGGTTCAATAGGGCGGCAGACCAGAACAAGAGACATCCGGAAAAAACTGAGCCACAGGTATCACCGCATGACCGTTTACCCTGAAGTAAAACGGATCTACCATGCTGTGTCCATAGATGAAAGAAGAACACAGTTCTATCCGCATCTGTTGATCGACCAGGCGAAAAGTGCCGAAACAACTGTTGAAGAGGTCTGGTTTACAGGGGTTCATTCGGATATAGGCGGTTCGTACAGAGATGATGATTCTTCTCTCGGCGACATCACTCTGAAGTGGATGCTGTCCAGAGTTAAAGGAGAACTGGAACTTGACAGTGAACTGGTAAGCAGGCTGAAACCCGACCCGCTGGGTAAAATGCACAATGTTGAGGGTGGAATCATCTTCAGCTTCTTCCGGAAAAAGAACAGAGCTGTAAGACGGGGCAGTGTTCTTCATCATTCCGTACGGAGCCGGATCGCTGAACCACCGCATCAGTATCAGCAGCACAGAGAACCCACGGGAAACTACCTGCCTCTTGCGCTTGTATTTGCCAGCTATTCAGACCCGCCGGAATTTGCGCTTGAGAAAAACTACCGGGTTGCATCCGATGAGGAACTGCCGCAGTCTGAATAGATGGCATCAAGTATGCTGTTCTCTCCGTACACTCTGACTCCTGGAATCTCAGAGATTTCAACAGAGTTAAGAATTCCCGAAGAAAAAGTCCATCTTCCAATTATCAAACTTACTGCAGTGCCGCTTGCAGACTGTCTGGAAAGCCAGCTTACAAGTGGTGCAGCAAGCATTGAATTACCGCCATGATTTCTTCTCAGATCAATAACAATGCTGTTAACCTGCTGTGTTTCAATGGTTTTATTCAACTCAAAAACAAAGGTCTCCAAAGGATAGTCGCTCATGAGAGTACAGGAATTGTAAGCACAGTACAGCATGTTTCTATCAGGGACATACTGAAACCAGTAGTTGTCATCCGACTACAGAAACAGAGGGAGGGTTACAGAGTTAACAAAATGAAAGTCACTCATGTTCAGCATAGAGTGATCTACAGCACTGAACTGAACCGAAATGGTGTCTTCGGAGTTCACGACAAAGGTGAATTCAACCTCAGATTCAGTATCACCGAAGCCCAGGGCCTGCATGGGTTCAGCAAGCATAATGAAGTTTTCCGCTTTTACTCTACCTGATGTGTCAGAATCCTGGCTGCTGCACCCGGCAGCTGCAAGGAGAACACCAATAGCCAAAGGAATTATCAGTTTCTTCACAGTATACCCGGCCTTTCGTACAGAGTCTTTATGCAATACCCTCTGCATCGGCTTCAGTCAAGGCAGCTTGTCAACCATGCTACACTAGACGAGCAGCAGGGCACAGGTTATGAATGAACTGTGGAAAATCTGAATAGGGGAGGGGTAATTTGAAAACTGTTGTGGTTCTTGTGCTGGTTGTGATATCAGCTTACGCTGAGACTGTCTTTATTGAAGATACCGAACTCTGGTCGGAAATTGACCGTATTAATCTGGTTCTTGGAAGCTCTGAGAAGATAGAGTCTGCTGTTCTGGAAAGTTTGTTCCATGACGCTGTTGATATTGCTGTATCCAGCGAGATGTTATCACAGTTTGATGATCTCCGTGCCGATGCCTTTGAGATGCAAGACTTCGCACAGTGTGACAGTTATGCCGAAAGAGCCGGGGATGCGCTGAATGTGTTTATTTTGGGCGAATCCAATGCCATAGGAGTGAATACAACGGTTTTTTTCGATGCGTGCCAGCCTGAATCAGAGGCCTACAGGTTCTTTCTGGCTGCAGTGGGAGGGCTTTACACAGACGGTGAGGCGGGAGTATCCGGAACAGCCGAGTTACCGGTATGGATTGAGCGCACAGATTCCAGCGCACAGGGGGCAGTGAACACAATTCAGGCTGAAGAGTGGCTGGGCTACTGGGAAGGCATCATCCCGTATCTGGATGGTTATTTTCTGACAATTGCCGAAGAAACTGTTCTGGGATTGAACCGGGTACTGGAACCGTAGTTACACTTACAGGTAACCAAGCCCCATGAACAAACCGAACAGGGCCATTGCAGCTCCAGACAGCAGCTGAAGTACCAGTTCCAGTTTCCTGCCTGCTTCGGGGTTTTTAAGCAGTGCTGTCATTCGGTCTCTCATGAGGATTGCAAGCAGCCCCACTGCCGCAAGCAGAACACCCATGCCAAGAGACATTGCTGTAACTGATACAACTCCTATTGTTGCGGCATTTCCGGCTACAGCAAGTATCATTATTGCCGAGGCTGCAGGGCACGGAACAAGCCCGGTAAAAATCAGCCATCCAAGACTGTTGTTTTTCTTCTCCGGGCTTTGTGGGGAACGATAGTCTTTCATGCCGTGTACAACCATCCAGATACCCAGAACAAGAATAATTCCATAGGTAAGGGGAAAAAGCAGAGTCTGCGCCTGGTCTACAGACACAAGAAGCGAACGGGTGGTGAAGAGATAGAACCCCCCTACCAGAATTATTGCACTTGCCGCGTGAACTGCCGCCAGCATGAACCCTGCCAGTATTCCCTTCAGCGGTTTTGTTCCCTCGCCAATGAAGTAAGCAACAAGCACTGTTTTTCTGTGTCCGGGGCCAGCAGCGTGAAGGATACCGAAAACAAATGAAATACCAAGAAGAGTCCACAGGTTTCCCATGTTGCCGGTTTCGCCTAGATCAGCCATGGCTCTTGCTATTGTTGTTTGAAGTTCTCTCTGTGCGGCGGCGCTTTTTATTACAAAGGAGCCTATCACAGGCCAGGTGGAAGGCCCTCGTGGTGTGCTTACTTCACTTTCTGATGTCTTCCTTTCTGCAGGTTGTCCAGACAGGAAAGGATTGCTCTGAGCAAGAGACACCGAACAGAGAAAAACTGAAAAAACAAACAGTACTACAGGTTTTATTTTCATAAGGCGGCTACTGGAGATACACTACAAGTTGCTGAGGGTAGGCGGTGCCGGAATAGGTACTGCCTTCCCGCGAAACAGAGACTGTACCACCGTAGGAAATGGTAATATTGCTGTTCTGCTCTATCTCAAACCTTACAGATTCGCTTCCAGGGCCGCTTATTGTAATTGGCGAACCCTCCTTGTAGAGAATATCGCAGTAGTAAGTGCTGTCGTAGATAGCTATTCTGAACACACCTTCTTCAACATGAATATTGAAGGGGCAGTAAAACTGGTAAACCAGTGCTCCATCCTCCATGTATACGGAAAAATTCTCGATTCGTGACGGAGTATGTGTCTGCCCGTCTGCACTTACAAATGTGAAGTAGTCGAAGGTTTCCAGGTTTGAAAATGCGTTGTT
>CAZRXU010000141.1:0-4842 GCA_964604135.1 uncultured bacterium
ACTTTTGGGAAGAAGGATCACTTGGAGAATTATCTGTTCAGGGCAATGCGAATATCAACATCAGCATAGAGGAAGGAAAGCTATTAGCTCATATTTTCAGAATAGCGGGGCTTTGTTCGATGCGAAAACCGGCAGCATGCTTACTCGTATAGCAAGGGAAATGCCCGTTGAGCGGTCGGGGGCAAGAAGCCACAACAACCAGGTGGTTTTTTCTGTTTACTATGTTGACTGCTGTTTGTATAACGGAATAGTGCATATGGTGCATGGCGGAACAGGGGAAGAAATAAGTACAGAAGAGGATTATTCTATACCCGACTGGTGTATTGTAGACAGATACAATCTAAGGGGGGAATACCTTGATTCGATAGCGCTCCCTCATATTGTTTCTTCGATTGATATAGACGACACGATACTTGTCGCAGTTGATTCGTACAGTTACGGGATGATCTGGGTATTTGATCTTGTACACCCTTAGGCAGGTTTTCCGACGAAGGCCAGTGGCAGATACTGAACACCCCAACCCCGGGTTACAGCAACAGAACACTGTACACATAACCAACTTGCGCCAGACCTCTGCTTGAGATCAGGTATGATCTTGAGAGTATGATGCTGTCAAGAACCCGATTCGCCGTAGAATGATTACAGAGGAAAGAGTATTGCTGTACGCGTCCTGAAATCAAGGATGCAGGTATTTCCGGCAGAGGCTGAAATGCTACTTCCGGATAATTACAAAGACCATGTAGGCAGTATAGGCCAGAAGAAGAACAAAACCCTGTATTCTGCTCTTCCACAGAGCGGATGCAGACCTTTTATTCTGTATCACAATGAAGAACAGAAGAAGAGTAATAACAAGCGCTATAAGAAGATCAGGCAGTACCATGCTGTTGAAGGCATGGAATTCCATGGGCTTGATTGCTGCAGTTGTTCCAAGAACGAACAGAATATTGAACAGGTTGCTGCCCAGGATGTTTCCCAATGCCATGTCCCAGTGACTCTTGCGCACTGCCATCACAGACACCACAATTTCAGGCAGAGAGGTTCCCAGCGCAACAATTGTTACACTGATAAGCGTTTCCGAAACACCCCATGACTGGGCAATGATTACCGCATTGTCAACAACAAAACTTCCACCGAAGATAACCCCGGCGATACCGCCAAGGGTCATTACTGAAAACTTTACATACTCCAGCGGTTTGTTCTGTATTGCTTCCTGCTGCTCGTCACGGCTTTTCTTTTTATCGGAGACGCTCATTCTGAACAGATAGTACAGGTATCCAGCAAAAAAGAAAAGAAGTATAAAGCCTCCTGATGTGCCAAGACCGTAGTCGCCGTACTTTGAAATGGCGGTAACAGAGAGAGCTAGCAGAAGCAAAGTTGCAAGCAGCCCGAAAACACTTTCTTTCCATATTTGCCGGTGGCTTTCCTTCATGCCGAATACCAGCAGGGCAATACCAATAGCGAGACCGATGTTGGCTATGTTGCTTCCCAGAATGTTACCGATGGATACGGCAGAGTGGCCGCTTATGGCCGCTTTTATAGAAACTGCAGCCTCAGGGGCACTTGTGCCGAATGCAGCGATACCAAGACCTATAAGCAGAGGGGAAACACCAAGAAGAGCGGAAAGGCGGCTGCCCCCTTTGATGAGATAGTCACCACCAAAAACAAGAAGAAAGAAGCCAACAACAAGAAGCGCATAATTATGAACCATACTGTTCTGTTACCTGCCTTGTCAGTTTAGAACGCGAACCTATCAGACCAGAAAACTACCACATTTTCCCTGAAACGCAACATGCATGCAGTGGTTGATCATCTTCTATATGATGTTTACAACCAGGGCGCCCATAACGGTAAGAAGTACATTGCCCACTGCGTAGGGCACTGTGTAGCCTATTACAGGCAGGCTGCTGCCGCAGTCGTCTTTTACTGAGTTAAGCGCGGCTGTACAGGTTCCGGCCCCGGTCATTGCTCCAAGCAGAAGAACAGGGTTCAGCTTGAGAGCGTACAGACCGAAGACCCAGGTGAGCAGGTGGGGAACAACTGTAAGTACTATACCTGCAATCAGTATTTCCGGCCCTGCCTGCTTCAGCGCCGCCAGCGCTCTGGGACCTGCGGCAAGCCCCACGCAGGCAATAAATAAGTTTAGCCCCAGGTCAGTGAATATCCACTGAGCCGGAACAGGTATTTGCCCCCATACTGGTTTCCTCGACCGAAGCCATCCAAAGAACAGCCCACTTACAAGAACACCGCCTCCAGCCCCCAGTGTAACTGAGATGCCTCCAACAGCAACGGACAACAGACCGATAAGTGTGCCTGCTACAAGACCGACTCCAACTGCAATAAGGTCTGTAGCTGCAGTGGCTCTTTCCGGGTAACCGACACTATTAACAAACCGTTCCACTTCCGGTTTGCTTCCCATAACCATGATTGTATCTCCTGTGTGAACTCTAAGACCTTTGTTCAGAGGAAGGTCGTGAGCCTGGCGAAGAACCCTGTGAACGAAACAACCGTGGCCTGTTTCAGCAAAAATATCTGCAAGTGTTTTTCCGTTGTATTTTTTAGCGGTGACACACACACTTAGAACTTCTCCCAGCATCTCCTTCAGAACAGCGTGGTTAACCTCGGCACCGATGATGTCTGCTGCTTCAAGCAGATCTTCCCTCTCGCCTGTAAGTACTATGGTGTCGCCTGATTTAAGAACTTTATCTGCCGGGACGGGGTCTGTGGCTTTTCCGTTTCTTACCACCTTTTCAATGGAAACAACTCCTGCAAAGCATGCCTCAACTTGCTTTCGGGTTTTCCCTGCAGAAGACTCAACGGTAAGTGTGAATGCCCTCGGAATGATCAGGTGTGACCAGTGAAAAGACTCAACGGTGTCTTCTTCGGAAGTTGAACCCATCTCTTTTTCTTCCTGAAGTGCGCTCTTTCGAAGGTCTATCTTCCATATTGCGGGAAGAGCCTTAAGAAGCATTATCAGCCCTGCGGTTCCGAATATGTAGGTAACAGCGTAGGCGACAGCTACATCAGATTTAAGGTTGAGAGCTACGGTCTGAACCCCGGACTCGAGGTGCATAATAGCTCCGTCGGCTGTTCCGATCACCGCAGATTGTGTAAGTGCACCGGCAACAATACCGGCCCCGTATGAACCGTTCAGGTGGAAAAGCTTTGTTACGGCAAGAGCAACACCTATTGCTGTGATGCTGAAGAACACAGCAACGGCTATGTACTTTGCGCCGCCACGTTTTAGACCACCTGCAAAATCAGGGCCGACTCTGTAACCAATTGTAAAGATGAACAGACCGAAGGAAACTGTTTTGATAATACCCAGGTTGAAAGTGGTATTTTTAAGGAGAACAGCACCTGTTGCAATGGCCACCAGAAGAACTCCGGTTGTGGAGCCGAAAGAAAAACTGCCGAATTTCAGTTTTCCGAATGCGTATCCACCGGCAAGTGCCGCAAACAGAAGTATTGCCGGGTTGCTGCGGCAGACCTCGGCTGTACTGTGAATGATTCCTGTCACTTTCCGGCCTTCCATTCATGCCTGTAGTTTTCCAGAAGATCGCTTATGGCATGCCCTATTTTGTCGTAGTCCTGCTTGTTCAGGTTTGCCAGAGATACCCGAATAGACATTTCCGGAGCTGCGAAACCGCCTCCGTCCATAAGAACCACATCCTTCTCAGATGCAAGCCTCCAGACAAAGTCAATCGGTTCGTGTGTGTTTCTGAGCCAGTCTGCAAACCCCGAACCATATCTCTTGAGGGCCAGCTCGTGAATATCGATTGTTGTGTAGTATTTTGCGTAGAACGGAAGTTCCACAGTTTCTTCACCAAGTGCGTTGTAGAGAGTGCTGTACCTCTCGCGAACCACATCCTGAACCTCTTTGCGATAGAGTCTGCTCTCTGTGTCCATGAGTTCCTGCAGACTGAACAGAGCCATCATAACCTGCTGGGGTGTGGAGAGGCCGGCTGTGTGGTTCAGTGCTACTGTTCTGCTGTCTGCCACAAGGCGGTCTATGAGCTTTATTGAAGCCGGGTTTCTGCTGATGGTTACATATCTTTCATGGAGTTCAGCCTTTTTGTTTGCAGGCAGAGCTGCTATCATTTCGTCCATTACATTGCTGCGGCTTATACCTATTACACCCAGCCTCCATCCTGTGGCTCCGAAGTACTTGGAGTAAGAGTAGACCAGGATAGTGTTCCCGGGAGCAATTGCGGCAAGAGATCTGAACCCGTTTACGAATGTTCCGTAAACATCGTCTGTGAGCAGAATCAGATCTTTCCTTCTGGTGCTGACAAGGTCTGCTATCATCTGAAGAGATTCCTCGGCAATACTGACAGAAGAGGGATTGGATGGATTGACAAGAAAGAAAGCCTTGATATCGGGATCGACAAGTTTTTCCAGTTCGGATTTCGTGTACTGCCAGTTTTTGTCTTCGCTCTGTTCCACATCCACTATTACCAGTTCGTAATCATTAAGAACAGGTATTTCTAGGTATGGTGTAAATATGGGTGTTCCAAGGGCTATTTTGTCGCCCTTTTTAAGAAGATGGTTTTCGCGGAGTGTGTTAAAAATATAGGTCATGGCAGCTGTGCCGCCTTCGGTAACAAAGATGTCCATCTTTTCTTCAGGAGGCCTGGAATCGTACATTGCCACATTCAGGTAAGCACGAACGATTTTCTCTGTGTTTACCAGCGTTCTGTCTGGTGTGGGGTAGTGGTCGCCCAGAATGGCATCCACCATTTCACCTGTGAAACTGTCTTCGTCGAGATTCAGTTCGGAGGCTGTGTAGTTCAAAGCATCCTGCAGAAACTGTGCTCCCCTTGTTTCACTGTGAATCAGGCAGAA
>CAZRXU010000142.1:0-4839 GCA_964604135.1 uncultured bacterium
ACACCACACGAACGGCTGCAAAACACGCCAATCATCGTCAAATAGCGCTGCTATTTTCCTCTAATCGGCATGCTTTCCAACTCGTCCGTGAGGCGCTACTACTCAATGTCTATTCTCGGTGAAGCTCCTACGCGATAACGCGCAGTACGCTTTTTCAGGGTACTTGGAATAATGAGTCTTCCCCTTGCCGGCTTGCCGGCGAGATAATTCTCTACTGTTTCATTGCACTCGATTTCAGTCAGTATATCCGGGTCCGATTTTCCATACAAAGCAGTTGCGATCCAGGCTTCAGTACACACTGACGGGATGCAGATAGTGGTTATATCGTCCAGCGGATTGCCAGACATCCACGACTTTAACAGATTTCTGAGCCTTCTCACAGTCTTTCCGGACGGCGGGCACTGGCTGGCACAGGGTAACCCGGAGGAATTCATGCCACAATCACTGAAGCTCTTTTTTGCTACATCGGCGTCGAGATGTATGATGACAGCATGGAATGTTTTGCGAAGTGCTATTGCCTGATAGTTTTCCGAAAAAAGGTTGTCACGGCACCATTTGAAAACACCGCACCATCCTGTTCCCAGTTTTTTTGACTTCGGAGTATCTTCCGGCTGAAGCAGAGTGGCGGTGAAATCTTTAGGGATAATAGCACTCAGGGCAGCCTGTATTACAAATCTGTAGGGCCTCCACAGACAACGCCTATTCTGTAATTCATGTCAGATGGAAGGAATGCCCTGTATCATTCCATTAACCCACAGCCGTGAAAGGGGCCAGTCCATGTCCGAAGGCTGCTGCAGAGAGAACGCCCATGGCCTCAAGAATATTGCTTTTCCCGCTGCCGTTGGCTCCTATAAACACATTGATCTGGCCAAGATCAACTGTGACATCCGTTATGGACTTGAAGTCTTTAATTGTAACGGTGTTGATCACAAACGTTTCTCCCTGCAGTAATTACACACAAACCAATAGATAACGCCTTTCCATGCAAAGGTAAAGACTTGCCGGAAGTCGAATATGCTTCAGGAAGCTACGGTTTTCCGCTTAACCTTCTCTCTTCTTTGAACGCTTCCAGACCAACTTCACGAATTTTGTTCAGGTTTCCGATTCTGTCTGTATGGAAGATGAACCCAAAAAAACGGGAAACAGGATTGTTGAGCTTTCTGCATTTTGCAAGCTCTGTAAATTCTGCACAATCTGCACAGGTGCTGTAGTTTCTTTCCGTGGCACACTTTTTCATGCTGCAGTGTCTGTTCTTCGGTTTGGCGCTGTGGCATCCGGCACAGCTTCCCTTTTTGTACATGCCGCAGTTGGTACATACAAGCCCGCAGTAAGCAACCAGAACATTCCCTGTGTTTTCCATCATGATTGTCTACCAGATAATTATTGAAGTTATCCCGGCATCTCCGGGAATTTCTCCCTGCACTTCGCCCATCTGCCACCAGTCTCCCGGTTCCAGCAGGAAAGACATGCCGGCTTCTTCAACAACAACCAGCGGGTCTCCGCCGTCCCCCCATGAGATACCGTCAAATGAGTAGTTGTTGAGCAGATCATCGTAGGTAGAGCCAATGCCAATACCTTTTTCAGTTTTGAACAGAGGTGAGTTTATCTCGATTCTGCTCACTGTGCGGTCGGTGTCGCTGAGTTCCAGCAGGATACTGCCTGAATCTTCAAAATTCATTTCCAGAGCAGGATAGGCCATACCCTCAGCCATAAGCTCGATTTCTTCGATAGTGCCGCTGCTGTAAGCCAGTGCCGCTTCAAAAGTGTCATTTTCGCTGCTTCCCACTGCGAAAACACCAGCTATTCCTGATTTCAGCGTATACAGAATATCATCAGTCACCTCAACAGGCTCGGGAACGGTCTCTTCAGGCAGCTCTTCGGTAACTGCAGCAGAGGTATCTGCCTCTTCTGCGGTTCCCGCAGAAGAAAGATCATTCTGCACAGTGTTGGCAGCCGGAAGTTCCCCGCTTGTTCCGCAACCGGGAATCAGTATCACAGCAACGATAAGCACAAGTGTTTTCATGACATCTCCATTCTTTTCCGTTAGTGAAAAAAGTATGTTAACAACGGTGCCTCATCAAACAGCATTGTAAAACAACAGGGGTCTGCAGTCAACAATAGGCTGCCGGGTGGAGGATACATGTCTGGAATTATTGCAATCACGGGAGTGGTGTTTATTGTTACCACACTTTTCAGTGAAGTGTCTGACGACGATGTTACCGTACCTCCGGGAGGGTATGCCTGGGCTGTTGTTTCCGGTTCCGGGGAAACTCTGCAGTTTGAAACGGTGAACCCTGCGGTGGAAGGCCCGCCTGCAGGGAGTTCAGAAATGCTGCCTGAAACAGTTCGCGAATCAATTCTTCTGTGTCCGGAGTGGATACAGGCAGACCTTGCCACCAGGTTCACAGACCTTGTGTACCGGGATGTGTGCGCAGATGCGCCAGTGACACCAGGATTTGCAGACATAAATTCTGACGGCTTGAAAGACCTTGTTCTGGAATCTGCGTCTGGAAACAGGGTTTTTCTCGCGCCGCTGTGGCAGGAGACCGTGCAGTTCGGAGACAGTCTGTTTGCAGAGGTGACCTGCGATGTGAACAACGACGGTTTTCCCGATTCATCCAGCCTGAGTGTAGACGGTGTTCTTACAGTTTTCAGTGGAGATTCTGCCATTCTTGTTACAGAGGGATTCAGCATTGCAGACCCTGCCGGAACTGCTCTTGGAGATGTTGACGGCGATGGTATCGCAGATCTGATCGCAGGTACGGAAGGTGGAAGTATTCTTGTTTTCAGAAACCGCGGTAGTGTTGAGGTACCATGTTTTCTGCCATTTTACAGTCAGTCCCGCATGGAGTTTCCCATAAATGCCGGGCCGTTCAGCTCGCCTGTTGTGTTTGTTTCTAAAGATTCAGTTCTGGCCATGGCTGTTGGAACCGGCTCCGACGGGCTTGTTTTTTATTCTTCATCCAGTGATTCAGGCTTCCCTGTCCGGCAGTGGTCTGTTGTGAACACCGTTCAGAACAGCACCCCTGTCAGCAATATATCCCCGGTGGTGGTAAACATCGGTGGAGACAATGTTGTTGTGTGTGGCTCGAAATCGGGAGTTCTTTACGAAACCCGGATTGATTCAGACTCTCTGGAAGTGCTTCACCTTCCTCGGGTACCGGGAACCTACCCCAGCCTTACCCTCGCAGATGTTAACGCAGACGGTGTTCCCGACCTTGTAGCCGGTACAAGGAAAGGGAATATCTACTACCTTACAGGAGTTGACGGATGGTTTGCCGGAAGCTGGGAAACGCTGCAGGGTATTCCCTTGATACCCTCTGCTGCCCCTGCGGGGTTCCACGGTGGGCTGGTAGTGGGGTCAGCAGATGGAAACCTCAGGTACTTCCTGCAGAACACAACAGGGGGCTGGGAAGAGGCTGAAGCAGACTCAGAGCTCAGTTCCGCGAATGCGGGAATGTATTCCACTCCCTGCTTTTTCGACATGGATAATGATGGAGTTGAAGAGCTGGTAACAGGGGATATTTCAGGGCGGCTCATGCTGTATGAAGAGAATTCAGGAGGTACAGGTTTCCGGGAAAGCTATTCCTGGGAATTCCAATCAGGCGGCGGTGTTTCTTCCATTGAGTCTTACTATGCCAGGTATTTCAGTCCGTACACTGTTTTTCGATCTCCCTCGGGAACTGCAACAGCTTCAGTGTATGCTTCGGAAATAGCCGACGCATCTGTGCAGTGCAGAGATGAGATCGCATACTGCATAGCACACACCCCAACACACATTTTGAGAGCCATGGAAGAACACGACGATGCTGACCTGTTTAGTGTGAACGCAGCAAGCCTCTACAGCATGGTTGAGGATCTGAACTATGTTGAACTGCAGGACTCTGACCTGGGCACACAGCTCAGCCTGAAAACACAGGACGGCTGGTTTGAGGTGTCCCGCGAAAACTACTACCGGTATGTGGTGAATCCCAGAATACTGTTTGAGGTTCCAGGTCGGGTAGACGCATCTTACTGGAACACCCCCTGCGACACAACAGCAGTTACACAGAGAGAGTATCTGAACTACGAGCCGGACAGTCTGTTCGGCCATTCTCCCAGCCATGTGTTCTGGAGGGAGTTCATTCCCGAAGACAGAAACAGAGCACTGAGACTGAGTTTGGAAGACGCACAAACCTTTGAAGAAGCAGTTATCAGAGTGTGTAATTTTCAGTCTCATTCACAGCCGGAGGGGTTGATGACCTTCGGCTACATGACCAACGACCTTCAACCCATGTTGATTTACAGCAAGGCCTACGGTTCGTGCGGTGAACAGTCTATACTGCAGACAGCTCTCTGCAGAACCTGTTTTATCCCGGCTTACGTTGTGGGCTGCAGGGGAGAGGATCACCAGTGGAACCAGTACCTTGACCCGGCAAGCGGTAGGTGGAACCACTGGGATATTAACTATGGAATTTCGGGAATAGGCAACATCTGGGTATCAGGAGAAGGGGTGAACCACACAGGGAAAACCATCTCAACAATCTCCGCTTTCGATCCTGGGGGCCGGGTGTGGCCAGTTACCTGTTCCACCGTTGTTCCCGCCGGCTCCGGCTATATGGAGGGCGATTCCGGATACACTGCAACAGCAGGGGTTGAGGTTGTGGTAACTGACCCTGCCGGTACACCTGTTGAGGGGGCAATGGTTCTTGCCCGATCTCACTGGAACAATGCAAATTCCGTTTCGGTCTTTGACTACACAGACCCCTCCGGCAGTTGTGTCTTCAACCTTGGGTGGGAACCCAATGGCGGCTACACCATTGATGTGGTGTCACCGTTCGGCTCTGCCGGCAGCAGAAA
>CAZRXU010000143.1:0-4693 GCA_964604135.1 uncultured bacterium
GATGAGATATCGGGCCAGCGATGGCCCATATTTGCAGCGAGGGTGAGAGAGGGCCACAGGGAATTCAAAGGTGGTGGACCTCCCGATGCAGTGTTTGAGATGGTGCAGGTATGGGATGAGCCAAGCGAGAACAAGAAATTTATTGAATACTTAGGTATCGAATCCACAGAAAACCCGCTGTTAATAATCTTCACTCGATTGAAAACGGGTGTGATCTTAAAATCAAGCATTCAGCTTGACGATTCGTCAAAGGAGAATGCTTACAAGAGACTCAAAAAAGTCGTAGAGGATCTTACCAAGGCTGTGGAGAAGATAGATAGCACTAATGTTAGCGATTATGAATCTGTATTTCACGCCGTAGATATGACAGTGGAAGCGATTAAGAGCAGAGATATATTTCGCAAATTACTTGGTATCTATCAGTGGTTTAAGAAGATAATACCATAAACAGTGTGAGCCAGGCGCTTGTCGAGGAATGGGGCAATGTTAACAGCGCTGGTTACCCATATTCTCTGGTGCAACAAAGACAACCTATACTCTTCAATGGAGGTCTTTCAAAATGAGTGATTCGTCTACTCAAAACCGGAATCAAGCAATTACAAACACCGCCTTAAACTATATTTATGGCTGGTATGAGGCCGACGTCAACCGCATGGCGCAGGCGCTGCACCCCCAGTTAGCGAAAAGGATGGTTTTTACCGAGGCGGAAACGGAGAAGTCCCAATTGCGTGATCTAACTGCAGAGCAGATGTTGCAGTACACCCGAGAGGGCGGTGCGCAAGATGTACCGGAAGATCAACGTGACATCAAGGTCACCATTCTGGATGCTCTCCACCAGACTGCGGCGGTAAAAATAGAATCCGTAAAGTTTACGGACTATTTGCACCTCATCAAGTGGCAGGGAGACTGGGTAATCATCAATGTTGTTTGGGAGAATAAGTAGTGATGAGTGATTGCAGTGGTTCCTAAGGTGTTGCCAGGGCATATTGCCTGTAAACTGCCATTGCAAGCGGCTGAGCCCGGGCGTTGTGCGTAATTAAGCAAAGGGGAAGCTTTATGATCCAGGGAGCAAGAGTTCTGCTAAGACCGATCACGAAAGATGATATCCAGCTGTAGTATAAGTACTCTCAAAGCATTGAATACTTTACACTGAGTGCCTCTGTTCCTTATGTGAGTACGATCGAATCAATGGATGAGTGGTACAGGATAGCAACTAAGCGGGATGAGAACAATCAGTTTCTGGGAATAGAGGTTGAGGGTAAATACATTGGCTCCTGTTCAATGAAAAACTCAAAAACATGGCCTGGCAACTATTGGTATGGTATTGGAATAGGTGATCATGCCTATTGGAGCAAAGGGTATGGTTCAGAAGTAACAAAGCTCATGGTCGATTATGCATTTCATTATCTTGGAGCAAGAAGGATCGGTTTGGGGACAAATTCGAAAAATCCCAGAGCAATCAAATGCTTCAAGTCATGTGGATTCTTAGAAGAAGGAAGAATCAGAAAGCACTTCTGGATTAGCGGAAGCTATGCAGACTATGTGTATATGGGGATTCTCAGAGAAGAATGGGAAGATTCCAAAAAATAGATGCACAATCAAATTTAGTAGAACAGCTGCTTAACCGCCAGCAAACATGCGGTCACTGTTTGCTGATTTAAGGCATCGGTGCGCCAAGTTCCGCTTGGACACTGGAATTGATTTGTTTTTGTTCGAAGCGAATAATACCGAAGAGTCTGTGTGCCTGACCATGAATTGGCCTGAAGTTAACGGTGCTGGTTACGCTGAATGTTATGTATGCGGGAATCTGGGTGTTCCTTGGCACCAGACAAATCTTCAAGCTTCTTGAATGGTGGGGCTGAGCATTCAGGAGTGCCCCTTCAATCCTGAAGCAGCAATCTTCAGATTCCGGTATTTGCAAACACATACCTGCTCCAATATATTTGTTACCTAATATAGGGGTAACAGAATGGAGGGCATTATGAAGCAACTGTTGCTGTTTGTTTCGGTATCTGTGTTGTTTAGTTCTGTATCACAGGCACAGTCATGGGAGTGTGTTACAAATGCGGCCCAATGGTCTGTCAGAAGTGATCATTCTTCGGTGGTTTTCAACGGCGAAATGTGGGTATTGAGGGGCTTGAACGGTTCTAAAAGCTCTCTGTACGATATCTGGTCTTCATCAGACGGGCAGACGTGGGCAAACCATGGAACTGCAGGTTCAATGGATATGACATACTGCTTTCCCACGGTGGTATTCAATGGATTCATGTTAACCATGGGCGGGGCAACTTGTTGAAGCCCTTATTGTTGCCAGGTATGGCAATCGAATAACGGCACCGATTGGAGTTCAGTAACAGGAAGTCCCGGATGGAATCAGAGAATGGCTCATGCCGCTGTTGTTTTTGACAACAAAGTTTGGGTGATGGGCGGTTACACGAATACGGGAATAAAGGGAGATGTGTGGTCCAGCACAGACGGCACTGTGTGGACACAGGCAGTTTCTTCTGCGTGGCCGGCACGAGCCGGGCTTGCGTCTGTGGTATTTAATGGAAAAATCTGGGTGATGGGCGGTCAGGATGTGAACTACAACATGTTCAACGATGTTTGGTCATCTTCCGATGGAATAACATGGACCCAGGTAACTTCTTCAGCTGCATGGAGCCCGAGAAGTGCGTTTTCGTGTTGTGTTTACAACGGTGAGATGTGGATCACCGGTGGCCGCAGTAACAGTGCGGTATTTGGTGATGTGTGGCATTCCTCCGATGGTGTGAGCTGGGTTCAGCAGACAGGTTCACCAGGGTGGGTTCCCAGGGCGAACCACACATCACTTTCATACAACGGATATCTGTGGATTCTAGGCGGTTCAGATGCGTCGGGTGGCCTGTTGAATGATGTATGGCACCTGGCAGCAGTGGGTATTAGTGAAGAGGAACAGCAGGCAGAGCAGTATATCTCAATGAAAATATCATCGAATCCTGTATGTACTGCTGCCACTATAGGCTTTACTGTATCTCAGCCGGGAACAGTTTTACTGGAAGTTTTCGACACGTCGGGTAGGCTGGTGAGACATCTCTTTAACAGCATGGCAGAGCAGGGAAGCCAGCGTGTTCTCTGGGACTGTACAGATGATTCCGGCCATCTTCTGGACGGTGGAGTTTACTTCCTTGTTTTAAAATCCGATAACACAGAATGTATGGAGACAATAACTGTTATAAAATGAAACCACGGCTGGTAGTTCGGTGCATCTTCCTATTGACCTGCCCTGTTCGGAGAGATATTATCCTGACAAAAGGGGGAGGCTGTAGTTTTGTATGCGATATACACAGCAGAAAAGGAGATGTGAAGTCGATGAAGATGTCACCGTGGTTCACCATCGTAGTTCTCGGCGTTTTTTCAGGGCTGGCTTTTGCAGGAACAGTTGTTGTTGATTTCGAGGGTCTTACTGGGACCTACGAACCTATTCCAGACTGGTATGGCGGTATCGCCGTCTGGAACGACTGGGTTACTTTTGACCTGACGGATCCGAACTATCCGCCGCACTCGGGAATTCGTCGAGCATACTGTTTCGGCAACGGCACCTCCATCGAGTTTGGAACAGAGTACATATTTGAAGGCGTGTGGATTTCTGGTCCCGCCGGCCCACCAGAAGCGAAGGTGTACTGTGACCTTTATCTGGATAGTCTTCTGGTTCATACAACAGACAGTATTCTGCCTACTACTACTTCCGCATGGTTGGAATCAGGATATAATCAGCCGGTTAGTGAGGTTAGAATCTGGCATCTTGTAGGTGCAAGTATGTATTCGATGGATGACTTCACATACTCAACAGTTGCACCGATTGCCCGCACAACCTGGGCAGCGATCAAAGCACTTATCCGGTAGACGGAAACAGCAATACAGCATCCAGGCAGCCGGCAGGATTAAGGCTCTGCCGGCTGCCTGTGGATTGGCCAGGGAGTATGAACGAAATCCATGGAACACTGTACAAATTCAGAGAGGATCTCCAGGAAATTCTCGAAGAGAATCTTTGCGGGATTGTTATCCACGGTTCATATGTCCTTGGTGATTTCCAGGCGAATCTTGGCGATCTGGATTTTATTGTAACAACAGAGACAAGCCTCGATGAGAAAACGAACAGGCGCTTGTTCAGTTTGCATAAGAAATACAGATCTGAAAAACTGCTGTTGTTACATCAACTTGAGGGTGCATATTATCCTGAGGCGTTCTTGAGGAAGCTTGATGGGGAATTTCTCGGATGCTACATTGGAACGAGCAGAATGAAACCCATCAGTACCATGCAGAACAGCTATATGGATCTACGACTGATTAATCAGCATGGACTGATGCTGGCTGGGAGTAATATCTGCATCTACAACCCGGGCGAAGAAGAATTATTGGAAGAGCAGAGATCGGATTGTCTGGCATTCAAACGAACTGCACTAAATGGCAAACAGGTTGATACGGGATTCTGGATATCAGCTGTCCACTGGAGTGCAAGAACTCTTTTCTATCAGGCTGAAGGTGTGATTGGTTCAAAGACACAGGCATGTAAGTGGTGTAGTGAACAATCAGAGCTGGAAGAATTCCGTGATTTGTTCAGTTATGTAAAACTGTTGCGATATCCGTACAGAAGAGAAACACTGCAGGAGAAAACAAAAGTACAGTGCTCAAAACTGCTGGAGTATGTTGATAC
>CAZRXU010000144.1:0-4590 GCA_964604135.1 uncultured bacterium
TCGAATGTCTACGGCATTTGAGCATGAGGATTTGAACAAAGCACTGAGAGTCTAGGGCAGGGAATGGCTAATTCCGTAGAGCCTCCCATTATTCTCTTGGACTGCTGTTCATTCGTTCTGGCACGCCCGACAGGATTCGAACCTGTGACCTACGGATTAGAAGTCCGTTGCTCTATCCAGCTGAGCTACGGGCGCACCGGTGATGTTAAAGGGGACATGCAGCCATGCCCCCTGGTACGCCCCCCGGGACTTGAACCCGGAACCCACGGATTAAGAGTCCGTTGCTCTGCCAATTGAGCCAGGAGCGCATTGATGGGGTGGGAGACCGGGCTCGAACCGGCGACCACCTGAACCACAATCAGGGGCTCTGCCAACTGAACTACTCCCACCACAGAAGTGCCACAATTCTATGAACACCACCCTGATTCGTCAAGCTTAGGAGCGTGTCCGAGAATAGTACACTGGCATTTACATCCACATAATCGGCCGCAACACCCGCGTATTATCATCAAATAGCGCTGCTATTATCTTCAAATCCGCACGTATTCCGGCTCGGTCCTGCGGCGTAACTGCACAGCGCTTATTGTCAGATACGTTCCTTAGCAGGCTTTCAGTCTTGACGGAAAGAGATTTCGTTTGTAGTAACATGCTATGAGATGTCCAAGATGTTCCAACAGCAACGACAGGGTGATAGATTCCCGCACGGTAAAAGATGGCCGGGCAACCAGGCGGAGGCGTGAGTGTAACGAGTGCGGATACAGGTTTACCACCTACGAATACATCGAAACAAGCTATCCCGTTGTTGTAAAGAAAAATGGGTTGCGAGAGCAGTTCGATCCCAAGAAGCTTGAAAAGGGTATTGCCAGAGCCTGCGAGAAACGCCCTGTTTCGAGTGAGCAGATTCAGGCGCTTGTGGAACAGATAATCTCCCGCGTTACGGAAGAGTACCCCGATGAAGTTGAGGGGAAATTTGTAGGTGAATGTGTTATGGAGCTGCTGCAGGATGTGGATGAGGTGGCTTACGTAAGATTTGCCAGTGTCTACCGGCAGTTCCGGGATGTTTCTCAATTCCGCGAAGAGCTGGACAAGTTGCTCAAGGGCTGAAAAACGCCTTCCAGTTTTGTATATTCAGCGAATCCATGAAGTGTTTAGATTTTGTCTTTACCGTTTTGGTAACGGTGAGTTGAATGATATATGTAAATGGTTGTGTATTAACAATATGAAAAATAACACCAACAATGGAGGAGCATGAGCAAGGTAAAGAGCTTTGCCGGCGGTACACACCCTCCGGGAAACAAGGAACACTCCAGCGGTGCAGCCGTGGTGAGACTCCCTGCTCCCGAGGTGGTTACCGTTCCTCTCTGTCAACACCTTGGAGCCCCGTCCAAACCGGTTGTAAAACCGGGAGACCAGGTTCTGAAAGGCTCGGTGATAGGAGAACAGAACGGTTTTATCAGCCTGCCAACCCATTCTCCTGTGAATGGAAAGGTACTCCGGGTAGAGAATGTACCCATGCCTCACATGCGCAGTGGCCCTGCAGTTGTTATTAAAACAGAATCAGAAGACGGCGGCGAGGTTTACGAACCCATAGCTGACTGGGAACACGCAGACACTTCTGTGCTGGTGAACAGGATCAAGGAAGCCGGTGTGTGTGGAATGGGCGGAGCGTCGTTTCCAACATACGTCAAGCTTTCACCACCCAAAGGTGTTACAATCGACACGCTGATTATTAATGGTGTCGAGTGTGAACCCTATCTTACGGCAGATCACCGTCTCATGTTGGAAAGAACTGAAGATCTAGTTACAGGTATGAATATTCTTGCAAGAGTTCTTGGTGTGAATGATCCTGTTATCGGAATTGAGGTCAACAAACCGGATGCTATAAAGCTTCTTCAGGAAAAAGGTGTAACAGTTGTTCCGCTGAAAGTTCAGTACCCGCAGGGAGCAGAGAAGCAGCTTATCAGTGCGGTAACTGGTCGGGTTGTTCCAGCAGGTGGGCTTCCTCTTAATGTGGGTGTTGTTGTTCAGAATGTTGGAACCTGTGTTGCTGTGGCTGAAGCTGTCTGCAGTGGAATCCCAAGTATTCGCAGGATAACCACGGTTTCTGGGCTGGGAGTGAACAGCCCGGGCAACTTTGATGTGTGCGTTGGAACACCTGTTTCCGTACTTATTGAAGCAGCCGGCGGGTACAGGGAAGAGGTAAAGAGGCTTGTAAGCGGCGGCCCTATGATGGGTATGGCTATGTTTACCGATGCTGCGCCTGTAACAAAGGGAACCAGTGGAGTACTTGCACTTTCTCCGGCAGAGGTTAGAGATACAGAGGAAGGCCCGTGTATTCGGTGCGGCAAGTGTGTGGATGTGTGTCCGCTTAACCTTGTTCCGTGCACAATAGCCACTGCTTCCGAGTTCGGAAAATGGGAAGACGCAGAGAAGGCAGGGGCACTGAACTGCATGGCGTGCGGAACTTGCAGCTATGTATGCCCGGCAGGCAGGTACCTTGTGCATCACATCAAACGGGCTCAGAATGAAGTACGTGCCCTTATCCGTACGAGGGAGGCAAAATGACCGGAAACAGAATGTTTGATCTTGCTGTCTCTCCTCATGTGGGTTCTTCGCAGAGTACCAGAAGAATAATGTGGGATGTGGTTATTGCTCTGATTCCGGCTCTTGTTGCAGCTTTCTGGTTCTTTGGTCCTCGCGCTTTGATGCTTGTTGCTGCCAGTGTTGGGGCCGCGGTTCTCACTGAATGGCTGTGTCTCAAGTTCATGAAGCGGCCTGTGAACTTTGCTTTCGATGGAAGTGCCGTGGTTACAGGGCTGCTTCTTGCATACAATGTTCCATCAGGTGTGCCCTGGTGGCTTCCTGTGCTGGGAAGTGTTTTTGCCATTGCCGTGGCAAAGCAGGCTTTTGGAGGGCTTGGCCACAACATAGTTAACCCGGCATTGCTGGGTCGTGCATTTCTGGTGGCCAGTTTCCCGGTTCTGATGACTGCCGGGTGGATTGCCCCCATGGAGTGGAAAGACGGTCAAAGAATTGATGTTCAGTCTTGCGGTGTCTCTACTGCTCAGTTGAGTGAATCAGAAGAGCTGGATGCACTTTCCGGTGCAACTCCGCTTAACGCTCTGAAGCAGACTTTCGGCTGGGAAGAAGAGACTGGAAGAGGCGAAGAGGTAAGAACTATGCTGTTCTCAACGCAGAGTCTGAAAAACCTTTTCATGGGTCGCGTGGGTGGCTGTATTGGTGAGACCAGTGCAATCATGCTTCTTCTCGGGGCCATATACCTGGTTCTTCGAGGCGTACTTGAACTCAGGCTTCCACTGAGCTATCTGGGGTCTGTTGCACTGTTCGGGTGGCTTTTCGGAGGCAGCGGATGGTTTAACGGAAATCCGCTTTTTCACCTTCTGGCTGGAGGGGTAATCCTGGGTGGATTCTTCATGATTACCGATATGGTGACCACCCCTGTCACGAAGAAGGGCAGAATAATATTCGGCATAGGTGCAGGCCTTTTAACCATGGTGATTAGAAGATGGGGCGGTTACCCTGAGGGATGCAGCTACTCTATTCTCCTGATGAATCTCGGTACACCGCTCATAGACAGATACACCAGACCGAGAGCTTTCGGGGAGGTGAAAAAGAATGGGTGAGATCATCAGGGTAGGTCTTATGCTTATGCTGGTAGCCGTGATTGCCGCAGTTGCTCTGGGGTATGTGAATTCGGTTACCTCTCCAATCATTGCGGAGCAGAAAGAACAGGCTAAACTCGCGGCTATGATCGATGTGGCAGGTTCCCTGGGGTCGGGAAATCTTGCTTTTGACAGCCTTTCAGTGCCTGAACTTGCCAACCCGTATGCCGGAGTTGACGAAACACTGGCAGTTGTCTCGGTAACAGATTCCACCGGCGAGGAACTGGGTTATCTGTTTGTTGCTTACGGAAAAGGTTATTCCAGCACGGTACAGACCATGATAGCCGTGAACACCAGTGGTACTGTTACCGGCAACACAGTGCTTTACCAGCAGGAAACTCCTGGTCTGGGTGCCAATGTGTCAAACCCTGCAAAGTTCCTCTACCAGTTTGACGGTCGGAGCGCTTCCACACTTGTTTTGAAGAAAGACGGCGGGGGGAGCGGGGGGCTTGATGCCATTACCGGCAGTACCATTACTTCCCGGGCGGTAACCAGTTCGGTGAAAGCCGGGCTTGATGCCCTTTCCGATGCTGGCGTTATTCCTCTGGAAGGAGGTGTGCAATGAGTCTGGCACAGGACTTTTCCAGAGGCATAGTTAAGGACAACCCGATTTTCAAGCAGGTTTTGGGAATGTGCCCGTTCCTTGCTGTAACAACCAGTGTTGAAAATGCACTTGGTATGGGAGCTGCGGCAACCTTCGTGCTGGTGTTTTCTAACTTTCTTGTTTCCCTTTTCAGAAAGGTGATTCCCTCAAAGGTAAGAATCCCAAGCTACATTGTTATCATCGCTACTTTCGTTACGCTGGTTGATCTGCTGATGAACGCGTACCTTCCTGCCCTGCATCAGAGCCTAGGTATTTTTATACCTCTGATTGTGGTCAACTGTATTATTCTTGGTCGGGCTGAGG
>CAZRXU010000145.1:0-4403 GCA_964604135.1 uncultured bacterium
CTCCATATCAAACGCTCAGCCGGTTTTCCTCGATGAAAAACCGGCTGAGCGGTTCAGTTCAGCTCTCCGAATTACCGGAGTTCTCCTCAAGTCTGCTCTTCAGTGCTGCAAGCTCCCTCTCAAGCTCCTTTGCGCGGAACTCCAGAGCTTCTCTTTCAGCTTCAGCACTAACGGGATAATTCACAGCATATCCTCTGCCGTAACCCATTCCACAGCCGGCTCCCCGCCCGGCACCTCTGCCTGCACCCCGGCCCATACCGCGTCCACCGCCGAATCCAGAGAATCTGTTAACACCTGCACCCACGCACACACCACCGCGTGGCCCAGAGCCGTAAGGCCCTGTTCTGTCTCCCCGTGGCATACTACACCTCTTTCCATCCAGGGCCGAAACACCTGTTTCTTCCCCGCCTGCCAATTCCTGCGCCTCTTCCGCGACCCTGGCCGCCTCTTCCCCTGCCACAACCGGGCATAAAGAAAGCTGCGTCATCAAAGCTGCCGTTAAGAAGCGCTTCAAGAACTTCCTCTGCCTCCCCGGACACAAAGGAATGAACCTCTATCCCCGAGTCGGCAAGCATCCGGTAAACAGGTCTTGAAACAGCGCCACACACAAGAACATCAATTTTCTGCTGCACCAAGCCAGCAACTCTGCTGAACATCCCCCCGTCACGGGGATATTTCACCATCTGATCCTGTGTGATAGCATCTCCACTGATCTCAACAAGCCTCAGTGTACCTGCAACATCAAACACAGGAGCGATTCTTCCGTTCCAGACTGTAATGGCTAATCTCACCTCTGTTCACCTCCACAGCACCATATGCATATTGTATGCCACAAATCCTGATACTCTGTATCTACTTGTTACTACATCATATACACCGTACAGCAACATAGCAAATCAACACACACAGTAGCATAATTGATACTGTATCAGTCAACATCAGTTGCATTTCCGCTACGTCCATCCGAGTCTGGGAGAGATATACCAAGTGCCTTTATTCTTCTGTAAAGCGTTGTTTTATGAATACCCAGCTCTCTGGCGGCAGCAGTTCTGTTGAAACGGTTGTTTTTAAGAGCCTGAAGAATCATCTGCTTTTCCGTGTCTGCCCTTGCGCCGCGCAGAGTTCCTGCACCTGAATTGCGAACAGTTTTTTCCGGAAGTATTTCCGGGGGCAGATCGCTGAGGGAAACAATCCCTTCCCTGGAAAACACAACAGCCCTTTCAACAAAATTCTCCAGTTCCCGTACATTGCCGGGCCAGTTGTAAGCGGTAAGCAGGGGAAGTATCCCGGGATCATAACCCTTCACATCAACACCAAGGGCAAAAGAGTGCCTTTTCAGCAGAGCTTCAAGCAGCTGTGGAATATCCTCAAGGCGATCACGAAGAGGGGGAATATCAATCTTTACCACATTGATTCTGTAAAACAGATCCTGCCTGAACTCTCTGGAATCAACAAGCTGTGACAAATTCCTGTTACTGGCACAAATTATTCTGGCGTTAACCCTTATTTCCCCATTTGAGCCAAGAGGTGTTACAGTTTTCTCCTGAAGAACCCGCAGTAGTTTAACCTGCATTGTTGTGCTTACATCACCTATTTCATCCAGAAACAGTGTTCCACTGCTGGCAGCCTCAAACTTCCCCTGCCTGCTGTGAACCGCGCCGGTGAACGCCCCTCTAGCATAACCGAAAAGCTCCGACTCAAGCAAAGCGTCTGGAAGAGCTCCGCAGTTAACAGCAACAAACGGTTCATTCTTTCTTGTACCACTGGAGTGTATGGCTCTGGCAAGCACTTCTTTTCCTGTGCCTGTTTCCCCCTGAATCAAAACAGTAGCAGGTGATGATGCAACAGCAGGAATGATTTTGAAAATCTTCTGCATGGAAGGGCTTCTGCTTACAAAGTCTTCCACCCGGTACGTCTCGTGCAACTGGTTCTGAAGGCTCTGTATTTCACTCAAATCTCTGAATGTTTCAGCGCCGCCCAGCACCACACCATTCTCATCACGAAGCACGGCGGTGGAAACACTTACGGGTATTCGCTCTCCGTCAGAATCAACAATATATCCCGACCGGTAGAGAACCGGTTTTCCCGAAGCCATGGATTCCCTCAAGGCGCACGCAGTCTCGCACATGGAAGACCGGAATACCTCGCTGCACTCTCTGCCTATCGCTTCTTCCCTTGAAATCCCGGTTATTTCCTCAGCAGCCCTGTTAAAGGAAGTAATTTTCCAGTTTAAATCGACTGTAAACACACCGTCTGAAATACTCTCCAGTATAGCCTTAGTGGGATCCACACCTACCTCCTCTGTAACACAGGGTAATATAGCATTAATGCTACGGTACACAAATACCTGAACTACTTGACAGAGCCGCACTATTAGTAAATGCTTTGCATGGTATACAGGCAGTAAGCAAAGGAAGGCGATAATGCGTACTTTTTCAGTGATTGGTGTAATGGTCCTGCTTTTTGTGTCAGTCGCTCGCACAACTTCTGAAGACAATCTGACGGCTCCACCGCTTCAAGCCGGTATGAGCAGTGAAAACAGCTTCGCCACCAACACACAGCAGTGTCGCGCCAGCATGAGAACACTGGCAGGCCAGGCTGTAATCTTTTTCGCAGCTAACGACAGGTATCCCAGAAACCTCAAGGAAATTGATATGGCCGGCACTGTATGCCCCACATGCGGGCTGAAATACCAGCTCACAAGTGGCGATGACCACTTCTATATAGAGTGCCCGCTGTCATTCAGCCCTGACCATGGCAATATTGATGACGGCGTTACAAGCTGGGTAGATTCAGGGAACTGATCGTCTACTGTGCAATAACCCCGACATCCCCGTAACGGGCAATAAGATTCGGGTTGTTTCCTCCCCTTACGGTAAGGGTGCCCAGTCGTACTGTTCTCGTTTCGGCACCCTTGGGTGGAAGAGTTGAAACAAACCATACATTGTCCTCCATGCAAACAAGGTATCCCTGTTTCTCCAGTGTATTCATCAAACCCATCATCACAGGCCAGCGTTCCTGCGATTCAAGCTTCATCACGTAATAGTCATCTGATTGCCTGTCAATATATTCCGCAAGCTGAATTGAAAGCTCCCGAACTGCTATCTCATTGCTCCATGACGGATCCAGCCCCGGGTTAAAGTACCCACCTGCATCTATCGTAACAGCACCCGACGAAAACACAGTAAACGCTATCAGCGCTATTCTGATATACTTTTTCACCTTCGCAAATTTTCCGGATTCATTGAACAGAGCAAGAACAACAGCAAAAATGGTAAACATGGAAAGTATGGAAATCACATTCATCCATTCAATAAGATACACAAACAACTCCCCGCGAATCTGAGACACAGAATACAAAGTAACCCCATGAGCAAAAATGCAGATCAAACTGAGTGCAGAGACAAAACGGAACTTACCCCTGCGTCTTAGAAGCGAATACCCCACAGAAAGAAACAGTAATCGTAGTGCTATTACTACGGTTGGTAACACTTCAGAAACTTCTGGTTTCCAATCTCTGATAATTCGTACAAAGCGACTCAATTCCATACCGGAAAGGGTACTGCTCCATGGGCCCAGTGCTGTGCCAGTATCCTGATCTGGTTCCGAGTTTTCAAGGAACTCCTTTATCATTGTCAGGTTTCCATTACCCTCTGAATAGAATTCCTCGTACAAAGGTGGTGCCCACAGCAACAGAAGCAAAGCAGTGCCCAGGAGAAGATGCTTCCAGTCGCGCTTTACCCATTCCTGCTTGCCTGAAGATAGAATTCCCGGGAAAACCGCAAACAAAATTGCAGCAGCAGCAACAGCAGCAAGCAGAGGTATTCCGCCAATGTGGGTCTGAGTAACAAAAGAGCCGGAAATCACTGCCGGGTATATGTACTTCATCTTTCTCAAACCCACGGCAGTCATGGCAAGCATATACAGAAGTACAAGAAACATGATAATGTGGGGGTTCCACTCGGAAAGCCACTGAGTTTTGTCTGTGTTTAGAAGAAACAGTGCAACTGCCGACGCAAACACAACAGAAATAAACCTGCTGGTAAACCTTCTTACAATGTACCAGCCGGTAAAAAGACTTAGGACAGAAATCAGCACAGTTGTAAGTAAAAAACTGGAATTCCTCTGGCCCAGAAGCATGTAAAGTGGATACCGAACTGCAAAGTATATGGGACCGGGATGAAAAAACAGAAACCTTGAATAGGGCCCCAGAAGAATACCTCTGGAAAAAAGTGACCTTGTAGACATTTCCAGCAGGGCACCGTCACCGGAGTTTACAACATCCGGAACACCGCGTGTAACAACATTAACCGCAACATACAGAAAGGGAACAAGCACCAGAACGAACAGCAGCAGTTCACTGCCTGGCATATGGGCCTTCATTTTTCTACTAAGCACTGCTT
>CAZRXU010000146.1:0-4394 GCA_964604135.1 uncultured bacterium
CTGGAGTCTGAGCTGTTCGGTGTAACCCGTGGAGCGTACACAGGTGCATCGGAAAGCAGAATAGGTCTTATGGAGGCTGCCAGTGGAGGAACGCTGTTTCTTGACGAAATAGGAAACATGTCTGTGGGGCTTCAGGTTAAACTTCTTCGAGTTCTGGAAACGGGAAAGCTGAGAAGGCTGGGAGATACATCAGAAAGAAATACATCCTTCAGGCTTATTACCGCAACAAATGCCGATCTCAGACAGGATGCTTCCTCTGGAAAGTTCAGAACCGATCTTTACTACAGGATAGCCGTTATGGAAATAGGAGTTCCTCCGCTTCGTGACAGGCTTGAAGACATTGCACTGCTTACAGAACACTTCGCAGAGGAACTGGGAGGTGACATCAGGTTCTCCAGAGATGCTGTAAATGTGCTTCTTCAATACCACTGGCCCGGTAATGTAAGAGAGCTGAGGAATGTTGTGCAGAGAACTGTTCTTATGTGCAGTGGTAATGTAGTACGGGCTGCTGACGTTTATCTTGAAAAGGGAATACAGACCGATTCGGTTTTACGGATGGAGCCGCTGGAGATGGCTATGGTAAGGCATGTTTCCAGTGTGGTTGAAGCTTGCAACGGAAACAGGCTCAAGGCATCAAGGGTTTTGCAGTGCGATCCCAAAACGGTAAGAAAGTATCTGGCACTGGGCAGAAACTGAACCGAAGTTATTGTTTCCCCTGTATTTCAGGAACCTGGATATCATTGACCTGTCGGAAACCTGATTCTATACTACTATTCCGTTGAGAGTGTCGAGTTACTCCAAGCACGCCAGCTTAAGTCAGGGGGTTCCGCTGTGAGGCTGTTACTGTGTCTTTTGCTTTCCGCTGTCTTTTTATCTGCGAACGCGGAGGTTGTTTACCGTGATGCATCACAACCTGAGGCTGCCGTTCTGCTGCAGTCTGATATTGAGGGTTTAACTGTTCAGTTCAACCTTGCAAACCTTGAAGTGATCGGTACCAACCTTGCAGCTTTTGGAACTGCAAATGCGTTTAGAATCCCTTCAGAAGGTGCTTTTCTGGGAGTAACAGGTTCCCCTGATCTGCCGGTTGTAAGGAAGATGATTCTTGTTCCCGACCACGGAAACATTACAGCAGAGATCATCAGCCAGGAAACTTCACCACTGGGAAATTACAGGGTTTCTCCCTGGCAGGAACCTGCCACCTGGTCTGGCCCGGAACCTGAATTCAGAATAGACAACAGTGTTTATCAGAGTTCAGAGTTTTTCCCTGCGTTATCGGTTGAAATAGAGCATGTGGATATTCTCAGAGATATCAGAGTTGCATGGGTAAGGTTTAATCCTGTGCAGGTAAATCCCGTTACCGGGGAGGCCCTGCTTACAACGAGCGTTACAGTGAGAATAAAAGCAGGCGATCGGCCAGGAGAGAACGAGCTGAACCGCACAGCCACAGGTTACACAACAAGCTTCCTCCCCTTGTACAATCAGGTTGTCGGTTTTCAGAACGATATGGATGCAGTCAACGGCAGTTATGTTTTTGTGGGAACAACAGAATCACTGGGGCTTGCACAGGAGCTTATAAACTGGAAGAAGCAGAAGGGCTACGATGTTCAGACAGGTGATCTCGCCACAATAGGAACTTCTGTCTCCGAGATTGATGCATGGCTCGAAAATGCTTTTAACAACTGGCCCAATCCTCCCGAGTATGTACTTCTGGTTGGCGATGACTATGTGGTTCCATCTCCGCAGTATATAGGAGAAGATGAAATACACGCTGCCGATAACCAGTATGCCGTTGTGGGCAGCAGCATTTTACCTTCCATGCACATAGGTCGACTCAGTGGAAATGATTCCGATGACCTTGCCTACATTTCCTGGAAGATTAAAAATGCCGAGCTGGATCCTTATCAGCCTGCAAGTGGCAGCTGGTACAACACTTCGTTCAGTATGGCCTGCACAAACCCCATGAATGCAGCGTACGAATCACGCATGCTTTATCAGCTGTTTATGGCCAACTCTCTGGAATCAACTTTCTACTGCAATGCTCTGGGTGGAACAAATCCTTCCCTGGCCAATGTCGTTGCCGACATCAACGATGGAGCTGCAGTTATCAACTACATCGGGCACGGCGATATTACAAGCTGGGTAACATCAGGTTTCAGTATAAGTGACATTGCTAGCCTAACAAACGGCAGAATGATGCCCTGGGTGTTTACTGTGGGATGTCAGAACGGTGAGTTTGACGGTCATTACTGCTTTACAGAGGCGTTTCTTTCAGAGGGAACTGTAAGTACACCAAGAGGTGCAGTAAACATCATGGGCTCTTCCACATTTACTCCGATCGGTCCGGGGGACACACTTCAGATACACACCTTCCGCGGGTACTTTACAGAAAACATTCACCATCTGGGTGCTGCCCATTCTTTCGGAAAGGCAGCCTGCTACACCTCGTTCGGTTCCGGCGGTGAAGACATGATTAATATGGCTCATGTTTTCGGATGCCCTGAAACGGATATTTTTACAGACACTTCGCCTGTATCAGTTCTTACAAACACCCACTCACCAACTGTGACTGCAGGAGCATTCCAGGTAGCAGTTACAGATGGAACAGATGCTCCAGTCGCAGGAGCACTTGTAGGTGTTTACTACGAAGACACGAAAGAGCTGCTTGGCGGAGCTTACACAAATGCGTCTGGTGTAGCCTCTCTTACCATTCCAACGCTTCCAGGAGCGAACACAGTTACAATAACATCCACTGCGCACAACAGGCTTCCGGCGGTTACCTATGCCAACTGTGTCGGAACACAAAGAGAAGAATCAGCCAGCCTTCCTGCTTTTTACCTGGGCGGTGTGTATCCCAACCCTGTTACATCAACAGCATCTATAGGTTACAGCACATCTACTGCAGGTATCACTGACCTTGCAGTGTTTGACATCACAGGAAGAAGGGTTACTACAATTCAGTCGGATAATGTTGAGGCAGGTATTCATTCCATCACATGGAACGGAGCCGGGGCCCATGGCAGACCTGTTCCAGACGGCCTTTACTTCATTACACTTACAACACCTGCGGGAACACGCACACAGTCTTTTGTGATTCTCAGATAAATCCGGTACAAAACGGAAGAAGGGCGGCAGAAATGCCGCCCCCTTTGCGGTTATTTTGACTTTTTGTTTTTTCCGTTTATCAGCCGGTAGATCATTGCTCCCAGTAACCCGCCTGTAATGGGAGCTGCCCAGAACAGCCACAACTGATTTACAGCCCATCCTCCGGCAAAAACAGCAACGCCAGTGCTTCGGGCCGGGTTAACAGACGTATTTGTTACAGGTATACTGATAAGATGGATAAGCGTAAGACCAAGACCTATTGCAATCGGGGCCAGAGCTTTCGGAGACTTCTTGTCAGTTGCCCCGAGGATGATAATGATGAACATCATGGTCATTACCACTTCTGTTACCAGTGCGGCAGTCATTGAATAACCGCCTGGAGAATGCTCTCCGAAGCCGTTGAGAGCAAAGCCGTTTGAAATGTCGAAGCCCGGTTGTCCGCTTGCAATTACAAACAGAACTCCTCCGGCGGCTACTGCTCCCAGAACCTGTGATACAATGTACGGAAGGAGTTGTTTCCCAGGGAAACGCCCCCCCGCCCACAGCCCGAAGGAAACGGCAGGGTTAAGATGACAGCCGGAAATGTGACCAATGGCGAATGCCATAGTAAGAACCGTGAGACCGAAGGCAAGTGCTACCCCGACAAAACCGATACCCATCGTTGGGAAGCCTGCGGCAAGCACTGCAGCTCCGCAACCTCCCAGTACAAGCCAGAAAGTTCCAACAAACTCCGCACCGTACTTCCTCATGCTTCCTCCTTTCAACACCGGACACATCAGGAGCCCGGTTAACCATTTCTACACTAATACTACCCTGCAGGTATAGAATTGCCGTGTCAATAGTCAGTTATTGAATAACAGAGCTGGCACCTGTAGGACAGACCACAGAGTAGAACCAAATGCGCAACGGGGAAGTGGTACCGTTTTAACAGGAATTCTTCACTTTGCAATGACAAATCTGAGTTCTTCCTGCGACCCTGCTTTTTCCAGAATTGCAGTGTAAACCCCCGGAGGCCCTGTGAAGCTGAAGCTGCTCTCGCCCTGGGCAAGCATTCCGCAGTGCAAGGTCTGCTGCAGTCTTCCGGTTATACTGAAGACCTTCAGAGTAACCGAAGAAGCAGCTGGCAGGTTAACAGCAAGACCAGCGGAGCCTGCTGATGGGTTGTCAGTTATGCCAAGAACTCCTGAGGCACCGAACACCGTTTCGGCATTGTCTTCAATTGCTCCGAATATCGGTATTTGCAGACAGCTGATGTAGTACTGGTCATCAAGCCCTTTGTAGCTCCAGTAAAC
>CAZRXU010000147.1:0-4234 GCA_964604135.1 uncultured bacterium
GCTGTCGGGGCCGACAAGGTCTACAGACCGGAACACGAGCAGGGAATAACCCGTGCCAGGGAAATCACATATTCCAAAGTGAAGGAAGTTGTTGCGCTCCGGGGAAACATGGAGCTGATAGTAATGGAGCCCGGCAGGCTTCTTATCGGAAAGCAGATAAAGGAGCTTGGTATCCGCAGATCCCACGGTATCAACATTGCTTTTCTGGGGGTACTGCGGGAAAACAAAGAGTACGACTATGTAATTCCCAATCCAAGCTATGTTCTGAACGAGGGCGACCTCATGTGGCTCATAGGTTCAACAGAACACATCCGTGATTTCCTGGGCAGGTAGAGGGGCTAAAGAAGTTCAATCAGACCGGTAGACTTGAGAGCTTCAATTCTGTCTTTGTTGATGCGGGTAAAAAGCTTAAGAGCAGTAGCAGGAGAAGGATGCTTTTTGCAGAGTGATTTAATCAGAAGAGCCATAGCTTTGGGAAAATTAGACGAATCTGCAATAAAACTGCCCAGAACAAGAAAGTCCTCGGTACTGTAACTGAGGGATTCCAGCAGAGGGTATCTGGTCCGAATCTTCTCTACATAAACCGGCACTATTGCCCTGCTCTGAGGCCACACCGGACCCAGAGACTCAAGCCACACATTGATAGCTGTAAGGATAAGGTTTATCTCCCCTATTCCCAGGGTGGAAGGCTCTGCAACCTCTCCATCCACAAATTCCGCCATCCCTGAACCTGCGGGAGATTTCAGGAAGTCAACAAGTGCTTTGCCTTTAATGGTTTGGCCCGGCAGAAACCCCCTGGATATTTTCCCTTCTCTTATGGGAATCAAAGCTACCCCGAATTCAGTTTGAAGGCTTATCATACCGGACTCACCGGATTTCCTGAGAGATTTCAAAAGCTGAATCAGCTCACCGCTTGAATTGTCAAGCTCTGTGAGTACAGGCTCTTCACAAAGGTACTTTATAACAGGGCCCAGAGCTCCCGGCTCCAGGAAGTGAAGAGAGAGGAACAGCTCCCGTTTGTCACGGCTTATGGTGTTGATGAAAGAAGTGGCATCCAGACAGTCGAGACCGTGTATAAAGTAGGGTTTTCCCTGACGGAAGATAAGTCTGGCAAACACGGATTCACCGTCTGAGATCGCCCAGTAACAGTCTTTTTTGAAATCACGGAACTCGGAGCCGCCCCTTACAAGTTTGTCCAGGTTGAGAAACACCATGGGAACCTTTTCAAAAAAACAGCTGCTGTAGGGCAATGATACAGTCATATCAGCGAACCAGCCTCGCAATTCTATCTATCTTCGGAAGCCCGTTACCAGGCTCCCAGGACCAGTAAGTAACGACAGCCTGACCTTTAACCAGCCCAACATCCACAGGACCCCATATTCTGCTGTCGCTGGAGTGGTCGCGATTATCACCCATCATAAAAACATATCCATCTGGAACAATGTACACCGGGTTACCGCTGTTGTCCAAAACCACTCCCTCAAGAATACTGTCATATGCCAGATCAGCGATTCCGTAGTTCGAGTTCAGATACGGCAGACAATCAGGCCACTGGTCATCTATTATGCTGGGATTCAACACATCCTGATGTGCTGCTGGGTAGGGTGACGGTTCTCCGTTTACATACAGAGTATCATTGCACACCCTTACCGAGTCTCCTGCCTGGGCAACCAGCCTTTTTATAAATGTAACTTCCTGGTCAGCAGGATAGCGGAACACTATACTCTCGCCAATCTCAAGGGAACCGGTTGCCGGCATAAGAAGCCATCTTCTATCACCCCGAAAGTTGTGCAGAAGAGGCCGCATCCTGTCAGAAAAAGGTATCTGCTGGCCATTCTCAGACTTTAAAACAAGCATGTGCTCTCCCACCGGAAGAGTGGGTGACATGCTCGGTGTGGGAATTCTGTATGCCTCTATCACATAAGGCCTGAGGAAACCAAAAAAAACAAGAAGAGCCAATGCCAGTTGCAGGAACCAGTTACCGTATTTCTCAAGTTTAGGATTCAAAATGCCTCCAGTGTTCTGCTGTGAAAGCGATAATGCCCAACAAAACCACTTTCGTCAACCAGCAGAACACTCAGAAACCGTTCAATTGCGCAACAGTGCCCGAAGTGCCCATTGACAGTACTCTGGAAACAGAGCAAAATTGCCTTTTGAAACACAAAGAACCGAAAGGAAAAAATGTCTATCTTCACCACTGTAATAAACTACTCTCCCGGTTCAATACCTGTGGGCAGAATCGGGCTTTTCATAGCAGGTATCGCAGCATCTCTTCTTATGAGAAAAATTGTCAGCTCTGTGCTGAAAAAAGCCAGAAAGAAAACCGAGAACTTCTTCACCATTCTGCTGGACGGGCTTGCCGGCCCCATGAGCTTTCTTGTGGTTTTCACCGGGTTCTACTTCTCTCTGCTGCTTCTGGATCTGCACGGTGCTGTGAATCTTGTTGCTCTGAACATCATTCAGATCCTTCTTACTTTTACTGTGATCAGAGTTCTGTTCGTGGTTATTGACGATGTTGCCATTCAGATGGGCTCCATGGCAGATGAAACAGAATCACAGCTGGATGACCAACTTATTCCTGTACTGCGGAAGCTGGCAAAAGTAGCAATTACAGCCATTGGAATAGTGTTCTTCATGCAGCTCAAGAACTACCCGGTTTCAGGTATTATCGCAGGGCTCGGCATAGGAGGTCTGGCTTTTGCCTTCGCCGCCCAGGATTCCATAGCGGGTATCTTCGCTTCAGTAGCGCTTTTCCTCGACCGTCCGTTCATGGTTGGAGACTTCGTTCAGGTTGGAGACGTTAGCGGAACCATAGAAGAGGTGGGCCTTCGGTCTACAAGAATAAGAACTGTGGCAAAAACACTGGTTACAATACCCAACAAAGAGATCGTAGACTCCACCATAGACAACCTTTCCAAAAGGCCCATGCGTCAGTGCACCATCACCATAGGCGTAACCTATGATGCCACTGCGGCAAAGATGCAGGAACTGGTAGCCGATCTGCGAAAGATGCTTGAAGAGGATGATATGGCAGAGCACAACGGAGCCAATGTTCATTTCACAACCTTCGGCGATTCTTCTCTGAACGTTAAAATGCTTTTCTTCATACGCACGACAGACTACTCAAAATTCCTGCAGAGCAGGCAGAACATTAACCTGAAGATCATGCAGGTTGTTGAAAAACTGGGTCTTGAATTTGCCTTCCCGTCAACCACCGTGTACCTGGAGAAATAAATGGAAGGACACAGAGAGAGGCTGCGGAAGCGTTTTCTCAGGGCCGGTATCAAGGGTTTCACAGACCGTGAAGCCCTTGAACTGCTCCTTACATTCGCTGTTCCCAGAAAAGACACACGAGACCTCTCTGAAGAACTTCTGGACCGGTTCGGAAGTCTGAAAAGCATTCTGCAGCAGTCTCCTGCAAACCTGATGACAGTTAAAGGTATAGGTGAATCGGCAGCCACGCTGCTGTCTCTGTTCTCACAGCTGAATGCCCGCTCGGAAAAACCAGAAGCAAGAACAAAGATCACCGGCCCCGATGAGGTTGCAGACTACCTGAAAAAGAGACTGGGTACCCTGAGGAAAGAAAGATTCTCTGCCATACTGCTTAACTCGGCAAACACCCTTCTTGCAGAGGTTGATCTTGAGTACGGAACGGTAAACCGCACACAGGTTTACCCCAGGAATCTGGTTGAAAAGGTAATCGCACACGGTGCTGCTGGTGTTATTCTTGTCCACAACCACCCCGGCGGCAAAACAGACCCCAGCCTGGAAGACATGGCTTTAACAAGAAAACTGATAAAGCTCGCTGAAGACATGGACTTCAAAATACTGGACCACTTCATTGTAACAGAGTCAGACATAGTAAGCCTGAAAGCCATGGGAATGTTCGACAGATAGATAGCCTTACCTCAGATAAACCAGTTTCACAGATACACATGGGCCATTTCCTCGCCATGCGGTTATGAATGCTACAGGAATCATACGTCTGGCTCCACTTCACTGTTTACAATAAGCTTCCATTTACTACAGCGCTTCGATCCCTTCAGGGGTAATGCGCGCCGAAGAGGTACATAACTAGAAACAGTTTTTCCAACATGGGAGAATAATTTTTCGGCTAGCTTCATTTCACCGAAAGTCTCCAAAATGTGCCTGAGCAGCATCGCCTGGTGCACACTTCCTTTGCCACGAACTCGCAGCCTGCTCATCCCGGTTCGGCGCTTGATACCGCTGTTGG
>CAZRXU010000148.1:0-4146 GCA_964604135.1 uncultured bacterium
ATCGTGTTCAAATTTTACAAAGGGATAGGTTGCGTTGAGCTCTGCCAGTTTTTCAAACGCAGCAGCCCTGCCGGCACCGGATTCCGGTACAAGCCCGGGAGTGGGGCCAGCCATGAAGCAAGCCTCCATCGCTGTATTTACCTCTATGTAAAAAATAGGAAAATCTTCTCCGCTTAGAGAATCCTGGGCAAGAAGCCAGAACGCCCCTTCTTCCTCCTCGTACGCAGCACCCAGTTGATCAAGGTAACCTGCTACAGTTGTGGTTGATAAGGCGGCAAAAGAAACACTGACAACTGCTATTATCAGAAGAAAAGAGTATCTCATTGAAGTCCTCCGTTGCTGGTGAATTATTGGCAATGCAAAATCGGCGCACGCGCTAATATGCTTCCATTGCCGCTTTCAGGGGAGTGCTTTGTGAATCTTTACAAAAGCACCCCATTGTTCTAGATTTGGTATTCTTCTGTCATCTAAATACATACTCGCTTCTATGGAGGCATAATGAACCGTAAAATCAGAGTGTTGATTGGCAAACCAGGTCTTGACGGGCACGACAGAGGGGCAAAATACATTGCCCGCGCCCTCAGAGATGCCGGTATGGAAGTGATATACACCGGGATTCGCCAAACACCTGAAGCAATTGCTGACGCTGCAATACAGGAGGATGTTGATTTCGTAGGCATTTCCCTTCTTTCAGGTGCACACAACCACCTTTTCCCGGAAGTTGCCAGAATACTTACCGAAAAAGGAGCCTCCGACATCATTCTTTTCGGAGGTGGCGTTATTCCAGAGGAAGATATACCTGGTCTTAAGAAGGCAGGCTATGCTGCTATCTTCACTCCAGGGGCTCCTGCTTCCGATGTGGTTGATTTCATCAATCTCCAGATGGAGAACAGGCAGTAAAACCAATGTCTTCCTCAGACGATATTATCCGTGGAATCGGTGAAGGTTCCATCAGAGCGGTGGCCAGGGCACTCAGCATGGTAGAGAACAGTAGTACTGACTCTACTTATATTCTGGATAAAGTGTTCAGCCTGCAGAACGGTTTTACTGTGGGCGTAACAGGCCCTCCCGGAGCTGGCAAGAGCACCCTGGTAAGCAGAATGATCTCGCGCTACCGTTCTCTAAAGAATACTGTGGGAGTAATCGCTGTGGATCCTTCCTCTCCCTTCACCGGCGGGGCGCTGCTGGGTGACAGAATACGAATGCAGTCCCACGCCTCAGACCCGGGAGTTTTCATAAGAAGCATGGGAAGCCGGGGGCATCTGGGCGGTCTTTCAGGGGCAACACGCGATGCCTCTCTTGTACTTTCTGCCGCAGGGTACAGCCCTGTGATAATAGAAACTGTCGGTGTAGGCCAGGCTGAAGTTGAAGTAGCCGATCTGGCTGATATTACCCTGCTTGTACTTGTTCCGGGCCTCGGCGATGATGTACAGTCCATGAAAGCCGGAATTATGGAAATAGGGGATATCATAGTACTGAACAAAGCAGACCGAAACGGTATAGAACAATTGGAAAGCTATGTTAGAGCGAGTCTTGAGCTGATGCCCCCGGGCATGAGAAAGCCTGAAGTGGTAAGAGTTTCTGCGGCAAACGGCGATGGACTGAACGATCTCTGGGAAGCCATAGACCTGCTTGCTGCAACACACACAGATAAACAAAGAAAATCACGCTCAGCAATAAAAACTCTGAACGAAATTCTGAAGGAAAACGGGCTGCTGTTCGCTGAAAAACTGCTTGAAGCAGAATACAATGGCCGGGAAGCAGCAGAAGAGCTTATCTTAAGCGGAACGCTGTCGCCTTACGCAATCGGCAGAAAACTGTTTGAAGCAGCAGAAGGGATGTTTAATCACAATGGTTCCAAGTAAGATCGATCACATCGGAATTGCAGTGGAAAGTGTAGAGGAAGCCTCGGTTTTTTACAGGGACATCCTGGGGCTCGAGCTTATCGGAACAGATGAGGTTCCATCTCAAAAGGTAAAAGTAGCCATGTTTCGCATAGGTGAAAGCAGAATTGAGCTTCTTGAACCCACCTCTCCAGACAGCTCTATTGCTGTGTTCTTGCAGAAGAGGGGGCAGGGAATTCACCACATAGCCTACAGCGTACACGATGTGAATGGAGCAGTAACAGAACTTATAGAAAAAGAAGTAAGAATGATTGATAAAGAAGCAAGGCCGGGGGCAGGTGGTTCGAGAATTGCCTTTGTGCACCCCAAGTCCAGTGGTCGCGTACTTACAGAACTATGTCAGCACTAACAATCCCTGGAAGGGAACAGGTACAAGAATGAGCTCAGTGGACAAAGCCGGGAAACTCAGAACTCTTCGAGAAGAAGCTCTTCTGGGTGGTGGCGAGAAAAGAATAGAAAAACAGCACGCAAAGGGAAAGCTTACCGCCCGGGAAAGGGTTGAGCTTCTTCTTGATGAGTCCAGTTTTGAAGAATTTGATATGCTCAAGTCACACCGGTGCACAAACTTCGGGCTTGAAAAACAGAACTTCCCAGGCGACGGAGTTGTAACCGGATACGGCACCATCGACGGCAGGCTGGTATATGTGTTCAGCCAGGACTTCACCGTTTTCGGAGGCTCTCTCTCGGAAACCTACGCAGAGAAAATACTTAAGGTAATGGATATGGCGGCAATGAACGGAGCGCCCCTTATCGGTCTTAACGATTCCGGAGGAGCCCGCATCCAGGAAGGGATAGAAAGCCTTGCCGGTTACGGTGACATCTTCCTTAAGAACGTGCTGTTTTCCGGAGTAATTCCTCAGATTTCAGCCATCCTGGGGCCATGCGCCGGAGGAGCTGTGTACAGCCCTGCAATAACCGATTTCACCATCATGGTTGAAAACACCAGCTATATGTTCGTTACAGGCCCCGATGTAGTCAAGGCGGTTACTGGTGAAGATGTGACCAAGGAAGAACTTGGAGGGGCAAGGATTCACGGCGGAAAGAGCGGAGTTTCACATCTGGTATGTAAAACCGAACAGGAAGCTCTGCAGCTTATTCGAAAACTTGTAAGTTACATTCCTCAAAACAACATGGAAGACCCTATCTCCATGCCGCCTACCGACCCTGTTGATCGGGTTGAAAGCTGGCTTGACAGCTTTGTTCCCGATAATCCAAACAAGCCTTACGACATGAGAAAGGTTATAAAAGGAATACTCGACCATGGTGAATTCCTTGAGGTTCAAAGGATGTACGCACAGAACATCATCATCGGCTTTGGCCGAATGAACGGAAAATCTGTTGGTATGGTTGCCAATCAGCCTTCGTATCTGGCGGGTGTCCTTGATAACGATGCTTCAGTAAAGGCTGCCAGATTTATCCGATTCTGCGATGCCTTCAATATTCCTCTTGTTACTCTGGTGGATGTTCCTGGATTCATGCCGGGAACCAAGCAGGAATACGGGGGAATCATCAGAAACGGGGCAAAGCTGCTTTACGCATACGCAGAAGCAACAGTACCCAAGATTGCCGTTATTACCAGAAAAGCTTACGGCGGTGCATACGATGTAATGTCTTCAAAGCACCTTCGCTCTGATGTTAACTTCGCGTGGCCTTCGGCTGAGATAGCAGTAATGGGTCCCGATGGAGCCGTGAACATCATATTCCGCAGGGAGCTGGCTAACGCTTCTGATCCTGTTGCGAAGAAGGCAGAACTGGTTCAGGAATACCGCGACAACTTTGCGAATCCGTACAGTGCTGCCAGCAGAGGCTATATTGATGATGTGATTATTCCGTCTAACACCCGTTTCCGAATCATCAAGAGCCTTGAGATGCTGCAAACGAAAAGGCAGGATGTTCCCGCCAAAAAACATGGAAACATACCTCTGTAATGGCTACGGCAATACTACTTCTGGGTGCTGTTTCTGCACCGGCTCCTCATATGCTTGGCACGGGTATGAAACTGGCGTTAATAGGTATGGGCACTGTGTTTATTGGCCTTGTGATACTTTCCCTTTCCCTCCCTCTTATAAAAAAACTCGCAGAGGGAAGAAAAAAACACCCCGATAGCTGCGCAGAGAGGGTTCCAGGTGAACTCACCGATGAAGAGATTGTTGCAGTTACCGCTGCCATACACGCTCACTTTTTAGTAATCAACAAAATGGAAGACATGAAACTGACATGGGAAATGTACGATAGACCGTAT
>CAZRXU010000149.1:0-2240 GCA_964604135.1 uncultured bacterium
AACTCCGGCAGCTGGTGGGGGAACACACAGCAGAGGTACGACTATCTCTACACAGACAACGAACTGAAAATACTGGCAGAGAGGCTTCAGAGGCTGTCAAAAGGTGTGAAGAGCTGCTATGTTTTCTTCAACAACTGCCACATGGGGAAGGCGGCTCTTAACGCCGCAGATATGCAGAAACTTCTTGCGGAAGAGTGAAAGGGTGGTTATGAAAAAAATTACAGCAGCTGTGGTTGCTGCTCTTGTGTTTGCCGGGTGTAACCCTGCAGGTCCGGTTATCAATAGTGAATTTCCTGTATTCAAGCTTCAGGTTGTGAACACAGGTGGCCCCCCCACTGCATGTGCCTTTTTAGGAGGGAACGGAGATTATCTGGCTGTCGCGGGAACGTACATGTACTTCATCGACAGAGATGCCAACTATGTGAAGAAAGAGATTTCTCTGGGCGCGCCTCTGGCAGATGTGGGAAGTTCTCCTGAAGGCGGTTACGGCCTTGCCGTTGGCGGTAACATCCTTTTTGTGGTTTCCAACGAAATATACACCCTGCACCAGCAGGTTCTTCTTCCTGAAGAGGGGTTATTCATAATCCCCAGGTCTTCTTCCACGGTTGTTTTTGTTGTGTGTGCCGATGGCACAGTGGCAAAGGTGGAAACCGTTGGCTGGACCATCACCAAAACTGGCGCAACCGATTCAACCCACCCTGTGGCCGCAGCCCTTGGAACCAGCGGAGACTACCTGTTCATAGCCGACAGCAACCACAAGATCTACAAGGTATCAACTGCTGATTTCTCCACAGTAGCGGAAACAACTGTGGAGGGTGGGGTGAATGGAATGTGCCCTACGCCGTCTGGTGAAGTTTTTGTTTCCCCTGCCGGAAAAAGCGAGGTTTGGGCCATTGACTGCGGAACAGGTCAGCATTCCAGAACATTCAGCGTTCCGTACCCTGCCTCTGCACTGGCTGTTACCAGCAGCAGCAAGTACCTCTATGCCACGGTTCCAGGCCACGGTTTTGCTGTGGTGAACACTGTAGACAACACAGTGGAGGCTGTGATAAAGGGCTACGGCGACCCTGTAGACATAGCCATCAACAACCAGACAACAAGGGCACTGATCTGCACAACAGACCTTTTTGTTCTGCAGCGCTGACCGGGCAGAGTTTACGCAGCTACCATATCATGGTTATGTAGCTGTGCCACAGCTCGCTTCCAAAAAACAGAGCGAGTACCGCTCCCAGGGCCATAAACGGGCCGAAGGGTATCGGGGAGTTCCTCTTCTTTCCGCCGAACGCAATCATGGCAAGGCCTGTAATTGCCCCAAGGATGAAAGATGCAAAGAAAGCAATCACAGTTGAAGCCGGGCCCAGGAATGCTCCGATGCAGGCAGCAAGTTTGATATCGCCCCAGCCCATTCCTCCCTGAAACTCGTCTTCTTCCTCTTCAAAACCCTCAGGAGCTTCTGTGCGGATATTTTTTCGCTTCAGGTAGGAAGAAGCACCAAGTCTTATGAGAAGGAACAAACCAGCGCCTGCCACGGCGGTTATCAGTGATGCCAGTATGTTTGTGCCACCTGGCAGAAGGGCAAGAAGAACCCCTGCCACTGTACCTCCTATGCTTACCTCATCAAGGATTATGAACTGTTCCAGGTCTGTTCTTACAACTGTGATCATCAGTGAGATAAGAACTGCATAGTTGATAACAGCAAGTGAATAACCTGTTTTCATCGCTGCCAGAGCGAACAGCACACCTGTGATCAGCTCTGTTATTGGGTACTTTGCAGAAATCTTCATTGAACAGTTTCTGCATTTTCCTCTGAGCAGGAGGTAACTGAGCACAGGAATGTTGTCTCTGGGTTCTATTTCCCTGCCGCAGCCAGGGCAGGCACTGGGTGGTGAAACTATGGATTTCCCCAGAGGAACGCGCCAGATTACCACGTTAAGAAAACTTCCTATGCACAGCCCGAACAGCCCTGCAAAAACCGTGAACATGCTGTCAATACTTATGATACAGCGCCTTTCTTTGTGAGATACTTGCGTTGTTCCGTACACGGGAAGTATAATCCAGCTTGATACAGACTGGGAGATGTGGTTTCTCCTGTCGAAACTTAGAGGGGTGTATTCAATGAAAAGAACTATTGTTGTTCTTGCAGTGTTCGCTCTTGTTGCCTTCGCTGGCGACATGGTAAGCGGCAGTTCGGATATTACAAAATTTACAGGTTACGGTACTTTCCGCTGGACAATGTACGG
>CAZRXU010000149.1:2340-4012 GCA_964604135.1 uncultured bacterium
ACAAACTTCAGCACTTCTAGCTACCTCAGCTGGGTTCCCAAACTCAACGAGTATGTTGATGGTAAAGTTGCTGTAACTGTAAAGACTCCGAGCAGCTCAAATTTCAATGTCTGCTACGCGTACCTCAATCTCCACTTTACAGAGAACCTTACCCTTACCGGTGGCCAGCTGAATATTCCGTTCGGTTACGCATACACACGCAGTGGCGGCTCCATGTACTTCGCAGACAGGTCCATGCTTGCCGGGGGCGATCAGTTCTTTAAATACGGCGGAAAAGACAACATGGTTATGCTTACAGGCGAATTCGAACCTGTAACAGTCGACCTTGCTCTTTCCAATGGCAACGGCATGCGCAACCCGGCAGATACCACTGTTAACAAGCAGTTCACAGCCAGACTGGCCGTAGACCCTGCAGAGTGGCTTACAGTCGGCGGTTCCTTTGCCATGATCGGTAACCCCGACATCGAGACAGGATCAGATACTACCGAGGCTTTCAGCAGCAACGGTATGGACTTCTTTGCAGTTGCCAACTATCCTGTTTCTCCCACAGCCACACTTCGTTTTGTCGGAGAGTACGGAATACTGGGATATCCTGTTGAGGTAGCCGAAGGCTGGGAGTCCAGCAACGCATCAGGTATGAGCATTATGGCTGGTTACGACATGGATCTCGACGGCGATGTATTCGTAAGAATTATGCCTGCCGTTCGTTACGACAGTGTAAATCCATGGGATGCAGTTCTGGAAAACGCGGATCCGCTGGAGGACAGTATGACCCGTCTCGACTTCTGCCTCAATGTAGGTCTGTTCAGCAGCAAGAACACACTTCAGATCGGTGTTCGCAGCAACGGGGAATACAATAATTATAGCTCTGGTCAGGAAATAGAAGTAGACGGCTACACAGACTTCTATACCAACTGGAGAATGAACTTCTAGGAAGTTTTTCTGTTACAGAGCCGGCTCCAGTATGGGGCCGGCTCTTTTTTTTACCGTTTTCCCGTGTTGTGTTTGTTTGTATAATGCATCAGTGTGTGTGGAATTGACTTTTCTTAACAACAGGAGGGAACACTATGCAGGAAGAAAAAACAACTCCCGAGGCTGAAGCTTCCGAAGCGCCTGAGGTGCCGGGAATGCCGGAAACCGCCAAGGAGCCCGAACAGCAGGAGTCCACTGCCCTGGCCCACGATCGTGAATTGGCATGCCAGAACTGTGCAGCCCCTCTTGCATACATGGAAGGAGAGAATGTTATCACCTGCCCCTACTGCGGAACCACAACCATGCTTGCCGGGTACGACAACATCGTTAAGATAGACGGTCATTCCATGCTTCCCATGGAAGTAAACGAGAACGATGCGGTCAGCACCCTCATAACATGGCTTTCGAAGGGATTCCACAGGTCAAAGAGCTATGTTGCCGCAGCAAAACTGAGTTCTACAAAGGGGTTGATGCTTCCCTACTGGATAGTCAGAAGCAGTGCCTCAACTGCATGGCACGGTAAAAAGAAAAGAACAAAGACAACGGGAACCGGAGATAACAAGAAAACACAGACCTGGTACGAGCCTGTAAGTGGCCGCTTTGATGAGGATTTTACGTGGCCCGAATACGCCAGAGAGAATCCCAACGAGTTCTGGGGCATAGCCAACATACAGCCGGGCAAAAAGTCGATATTTCCTGA
>CAZRXU010000150.1:0-3898 GCA_964604135.1 uncultured bacterium
CTCTACACCTGGAACATTCAGGAACAGGAACTCTTCTACCCTGCCTGCAAAGTCAGCGCGGTTCTCCCCACAGGGGGACAAATACGGGCAAGATTTCTGCGAAAGTAAGAACTTCTTCAAACCGCAGCACATCCTGGCAGAATCCCGCCAATTCTCTGATTGACTGCTGTTCTGCTATACACTATGATCACGCTTGCGTGTAAATAACACTGTAGTATTTTTCCCGTTGCAACAAACGGAGGTTCCTATGAAGTTTATACTCGCTGTTTTTCTTGTTCTGGGTTTAACCCTGGGCGAGTCAAACTTTGGAGACACTGGTTTTGTCGGCACATCAAAACTACCTGCCTCCACAGACGGCACTCTTTACGAACAGCCATACGATTTCCCGAACCTCACCAACGGTATTTATGTTTACGCTCCACAGTTCGCCTGTGCTGATAATTTTGCATTCACAAGCTCTGCAACCATCAAGAGTATAGCTATCTGGATGGTTTTTACCACAGCCGGTCATCCTTACGATATCACACTGGATATCTATCAAGACAACTCGGGAGAGTTTGGAACCTGTGTGTGGAGCGACACGATTGCCGCTGCCAACCAGACAGAAACTCTTACCGGTGATCAGCAGTGGGGATTTGACCTGTATCGCAGTGACCTTCAACTTCAAAACTACCCAACTCTTCCAGCTGGTACTTACTGGCTGGCTGTGTCTGTACTCAGCTCCTCAAATCTGGTCGCGTGGCTTGTCTGCGACCCGACTTACCCTCCAAATATGAAGCAGTACAATAGCGGTACCTGGAATAGTTTTCCTTATGACTGCTGGTTCGGTCTTTACGATCACGATGTTGCGCTTGCCAGAACAACATGGGCAAGCATCAAAACCGCCTTCTGACGAAAACATTAAGGGAATATTCAAGAGGCCGGGCGAATTGCCCGGCCTCTTTCTTTCGTATCCGAATTACTCTATTCTGGCAGTTGAGCCCTCAACAGGTGTGAACAGTTCGCACTCTACACCTGGAACATTCAGGAACAGGAACTCTTCTACCCTGCCTGCAAAGTCAAGACGATTCTCCTCGTGGGCAAAACCGTGACCTTCGTCACCGTATACCACATAAAGAACCTGTGTTCCAATTTCACGTAGGGCGCTGACCATCTGGTCACTCTCATCCTTGACCACCCTGGGATCGTTGTCGCCCTGAACGATGAACATGGGCATTGTCATGTTTTCAGGATAGTTGACAGGTGAAGCTTCTTCAAGCATTGCCGTATCCGCCGGGTCTTCAGGGTCGCCTACCCGAATATCCATCATGGCTTTCAAAGGCTTCCAGTAAGGCGGCACCGTCTCCATGAATGTAATGAGGTTAGAAGGACCGAAGAAGTCTACTGCAGCACAGTAGAGTTCCGGTGTGAACGCAGCTCCTGCAAGTGTTGCGTACCCGCCGTAGGAACCGCCGAGAATAACCACCCGTTCCGGGTCGGCAATACCGTTCTCTACTGCCCAGTTAACCCCGTCGGTGATATCGTTCTGCATATCCAGCCCCCACTGCCGGTTACCGGCATTGAGGAACTCTTTCCCAAAACCACTTGAACCGCGGAAGTTAACCTGTAGCACCGCAAAACCTCTGTTGGCAAACAACTGGCAGAAAGGTTCGTAGCCGTAGTGATCGCGAGCCCATGGGCCACCGTGTACATACATAATAGTTGGATACGGCCCCGCCCCGTAAAACTCTGAATCGGGTAGTGTGAGATAGCTGGGCAGCGTATAGCCATCGCGGGACGGTATTTCTACCGGCTCTACAGCAGCAAGATTGTAGTCTGCCAGTGCGGGAATAGCTGTAAACATCTCCATCATAGTTCTGTCTGTTCTGTCGTATAGGAAGTAAACAGCAGGATTATCTACAGTGTAGTAAACAACAATCCAGGTACTGTCTGCGTTGTCTCTGGAAACTGTTCCGAAATCGCCTTCATGGTAACCTGCAAGGAAGTCCATATCCGGCTGAATAGAGTCATCAAGTATCTCGCGCCTGCGCCTGAGATAGTTGAAAGACACAGATCTAGGTTCGCCTGTGTGAGGGTCGAAACCCACTCCGCCTACATCGGCCAGGGTATCTGATGTAATAAATGTCTGCTCTCCGGTTTCCAGGTCGAGATAGTACAGAGCAGAAAGGTCTGAATCAAGGTTTGATACCAGATAGATGCCTTTCCCGTCATCACTGAATCTTCTCGGCTCCCACGCATCATTTGACGAGAAGTTAGCAAGTACCTCCCACTGGGAGTTTTCATCCCACCTGTGATACACAGTGATAAAGCCCGTTTCCGGGTTAATGGCAAAGTACATTCTTATGTTGAGATCTTCGTCAGACATGTGGCCCAACACCATGTCTCCATTTTCGTCGGTACCCGGGTTATCGGCAACCATTGTGAGCTCACCTGTTTCAAGGTTGCAACTGTAAACATCGAAAAACATGGGATTTTCTTCGTTTGTTTCTATCAGCACTGTGTTGGGCTGGTTCTCGTCTGTGGCACTGACGTAAGCCTTAGCACCTTCAACAGGAGTCAGGTCAACTACGTCACCCGTGGCAACATCAAGGCGGTAAACATGGGTATTCTCTTCGCCTGCCTCATCCTGCATGTACAGAATGTGAATACCGTCCTCGGCCCAGAAGTAGTTGGTAACACCTCTGTTGGTATCGAATGTAAGCTGCCTGGGTTCAGACATATCCCGGTTCATTACCCAGAGGTTAAGCACCGCATCAACAGGAGCTATATATGCAATCAGGCTCCCGTCCGGTGAAATCTGCGGGCCGATCCTTTCAGGGTTACCGAACAAAATCTGCCTTGGAATAAGCCTTTCCGAGTTGTCGGAACTCACATGCTCGGGTTCAACAAACGGCTCTGCTGCGTTGTCTGCAACCGGTGCTTCGCCATCACCACATCCGAGAAGCACTACAACCGGTAAAAAAAACAGAAATCTTCTCATACTCTCTCCCTGTTAAAGTCATTATGCGGGTGCACGGTACCAAGTATAGCACAGGGTGCAACCCCTATGGTGTGTGAGTACAAAATGAAGGGCCAATTGTTCAAGATTATTCTTGGCAGCAGGCATCTTAATATCCGGAAAATATACAGAGATTGATTCGCGATTATTCCGTTAAGTACACCCTGCTCGTATTTAGACAAACAGTAAATAGAAATTCTGTGCTCTATCTCAGCATAATAGGCTTGACTTACTTTAATTAGCCTACTATTTAGTATTCGATCGCTGGGTATTGTTACTGTTGTTTTTAGTCAGTGGTGTTCTATACAGATCCTACTTCCGGGTTAAACATTTTGTTTATTCCCGGTAACACAAGAATGAAGGAGAGATAAATGCTGATACTGCTTCTTTTTGCTGCCACCCAGGTATTTGCTCCTGTTACTGCTTCCGTTTCTGATGGCACGGATGGTGTTGCAGCATTCATAGAGGGAAGAGCCGGCTGGAATAACGAAGTCGCCCCTGGAACAGTCGGACATATACTTCTGGTCGATAAAGATGGTATCACTGTGGAAAGTATTGAAATAGGTGAGAACGATACATTCTACAGTATATCGCTGAATAATGTAAACTGGGCTTATGGTCATTCCCCCTACCTGCTCACATACAGTGTTACACCCGCTCAGCAGCCAATGGCAATTTGTATGAGAATACGGTTCCCGGAAGATTTCCACTTGACCTGGGGGCCAAACGGCGAAGGTGGATTTAGCTATATGCAATGTGTCAGAAGCCTGTTTTTGTAAAACACTGAAACACTGACAGTGTCAATTCTCAGCGATCACTGTATTCATCTCTTTCGTACACATTTGCAGTAGTGTCCCATTAACCTGATATACTAGACTCGTAATATATGGCAAGCCATTG
>CAZRXU010000151.1:0-3821 GCA_964604135.1 uncultured bacterium
ACACAAAAAGGGGAGGCCTGAAGCCTCCCCTTAAAAGTATTAGCTCTCACAACTCGTTGAATACGCGCACACCTGTAATTGGCTGAATCTGCCCATTGATAACAAGGGTATCTGTAAGAGACACTGTATCGGGAAATGTGTGGGTTCCACTTAGCAGACAGTAGTGACCATCTTCCATGGCAAGGAAGAAGGCTTCATCGTAGGAAACACTGTCTTTCCAGAGAACAGAGTCGTCTGGTGCCGGGGCTACGAATCCTGATCCTCTGGAAATTCTTGTTCTTGCTCCGCCAGGCCAGTTTTCCTGGTTGAATGTGCCGGGATAGATATATCTTACACCGTTTGCGTTGACAGCTACAACGAACTGCTGAGCAAACTCAGGCGATTCAGGATCGCCTGCAATAATTGAGTCGCCTGCAACATCAATTCGGAAACCAACCGGTCTGAGAGCGAACAGCTCTCTTATCTCAGACAGCAGGACTGTTTTTGTGTTGGCAGACAGCCCTACTCCTGAAGAAGTATCATCATCTTTGAATGCCATCACTGTGTAAAAAACAGAGCGGCGGGCCACATGAACACCCGCATTATTGTCGCATACTGTTACCAGACTCCAAGGCCCCTCAACACCATGTCTTTTCCAGAGAAAGTAACCATCTACCAACGTGGAATCCATAGCCGTCCATGTGACAACAATAGTGTCGCCGTGGCTGGCAAGAGTATCCACGGTTATTCCGGTAACTACCGGGAGAGTGCCTACTATTTCAGTTGCGGAGTCTCCGCATCCAGTAAAAACAGACACCGTGACCAAAATAACGACAGCAACCAGTGCTTTCATGCTACCCCTCCAGATTTACTGTAAAACCAACGCACTACAATTGTTTTTGTTTTGCTGCAGGTCAATCCTGCGCTATATCGTCTCTTAGAATCTCAAGCTCTTTGTCTTTCAAGCCCAGAAATCCGCCAAAGGCACTTTGTTCCAGAAGAAGAATCTCTGCTGCTTTTTCTGTCATTTCAACATAATCGCAGGCCATCTCAATGTCGTCTGCAAACCCCAGAATACCGTGTTTGCGCCACACCACGGCGTTGGCATCTCTGAATTCATCCCTGGTTTTTCTGCCCAGTTCCCAGGTTCCAGGTGGTTCAAAATCTAGAAAAGCAAGCCCTTTTCTCATAAGAATGGAAATTTCCGGATGAGCGCGCTCCACTGCATCCTGAAGCATTTCTCCCGGAAGGTCGCTTGAGGAAAGCGTAAGCATTTTTGTTGAATGAGTGTGAACAATGGCAGATGTATTCCACCCCAGATCGGGAGACAGAGAGTGTACCTGAATGTGCGTTCCTATTTCACTTGTGGGGTTTGGATACCGCGAAGGCCACAAAGCGCCGGTTCCAAACTCTGTGATGGTAAGAGGAACAATCTGTGTATCAATGTCTCTTCTCAGTCGTCGGAACCGGCTGCCTGTAGCCGTAATCAAGAGAGTTCTGCCAGCAAGAACCTTTACCGGTTCAAGAAAGTGGTACGATTTAGGGTTCTCACCGGGGTCAAAGCTAACCCCTCTGGGCAGAAGAACAGAAATATTCCCGGCGTTTGCCTCTGACCAGCCCATACTGGCAAGGTGATCAGCAATTTCTGCTATATCTTTTTTAACTTCCTGTATTGTTTCCATAGCTGAAATATGCCCTAAAACGATTTGTTTTTCCAGTGTGAGGTAAACACTGTGACAGGGGCAGGTCAGGCAAGATGAGGCAAGATCGGGGTTGACGAATTAGAACGGGAATCTATATTCGGAATAATAACGATTACGAATTGAGGGATTATGCAGGCAGAAAAAATTTCCAGGAGAGGGTCAAAACAAAAATCGGTTGTTTTGAATGCTGTCAGGAATCTTCGCAGTCACCCTACAGCAGAAGATGTTCTTTTCAGGGCAAGAGAAGAGATAGACAACATAAGTCTCAGCACAGTCTATCGTAACCTTGGAATACTGGTTGCTGAAGGTCGTCTGATAACCGTTTCAGGCACAGGTTCTGAAGTTCATTACGATCATGTACTTAAGAATCACTGTCACATCCAGTGCAGAATTTGCGGTAAAGTCAGAGATGTTAATGTTCCTGCAGTTGATTTCAGGGGAATATCACCATCTGATGCTTCCGGTTTTACCGTTGATGGTGTTTGTGTTACATTTACAGGTATCTGCAGCCAATGCAGAACAAAACATGGTACGAAAGGAGCACAGTGATGAGTATTAAAGGAACGCAGACTGAGATCAATCTGCAGAAAGCATTTGCCGGGGAGTCTCAGGCAAGAAATCGCTACACATATTTCGCTTCTCAGGCTAAAAAGGAGGGATATATACAGATTGCAAATGTGTTTGCAGAAACAGCCAGTCAGGAAAAAGAACACGCAAAAAGACTTTTCAAGTTTCTGGAAGGCGGGGAGCTTGAAATAACAGCAGGTTTTCCGGCGGGAGTTATCGGGACAACTGCAGAAAACCTCAAGGGTTCAGCTGGTGGCGAAAACTACGAGTACACAGAGATGTATCCCGAGTTTGCAGCAACAGCAGAAAAAGAGGGTTTCAATAAAATTGCGGCGGTATTCAGAAGTATTGCGGTTGCAGAGAAGCAGCATGAAAAAAGATATCTTGGCCTTCTTAAGAACATCGAGAACAACAGTGTTTTCAAAAAGGAAGAGCCGGTTATCTGGATCTGCCAGAACTGCGGTTATGTTCATGTGGGGCCTGAAGCACCTGCAAAATGCCCTGCCTGCGATCATCCACAGGCACATTTCATGTTGATCAACGAAAACTGGTAATCTGGAAGGAGACGGTTATGGCTGAAAAAATGCAGGTGTACAAGTGCGAGAGGTGCGGAAACATAGTTGAAGTTCTTCATGGTGGCCCTGGGCAGCTTGTGTGCTGCAACGCTGACATGGTGCTTATGCAAGAGAAAACCGCTGACTCTTCCACCGAGAAGCATGTTCCGGTGATAGAAAAGATTGAAGGCGGATACAGGGTCAAAGTGGGTTCCGTACCCCACCCCATGGCAGATGCACACTACATAGAGTGGATAGAGCTTCTTGCCGACGGCATTGTATACAGAAAGTATCTGGTCCCCGGAGATGTCGCAGAGGCGGTATTCATGATAACAGCGGAAACTGTTAGCGCAAGAGAGTACTGTTCAGTTCACGGACTTTGGAAGTAGCGATATGCTAAGTGAAAAAATACAGAGTGCTCTTAACGAACAGATCAACAAAGAGATTTTCTCTTCCTACTTGTACATGGCCATGTCTATGTATTTTGAATCTGAGGATCTTTCCGGTGCTGCGTCGTGGATGAAAACTCAGGCTCTTGAGGAACTTGCCCACGCCGACAAGTTCATGAGATATGTTAATGAGCGAGGAGGTAGGGTTGTACTGGAGGCACTGGACAAGCCGGATACTTCATGGGATGTTCCACTTGATGCTTTCAACGGAGCGTTGAAGCACGAGAGGTTTATTTCGGCTTCTATAAATGATCTCGTTACACTTGCAAGGGAAGAAAAAGACTTTATGTCAGACAACTTTCTGCAGTGGTTTGTTGCAGAGCAGGTGGAAGAGGAAGCATCGGTGAGTGAAGTTATCAGGATGTTCAAGCTTGCAGGTGGTGCAGGCGGTGGCCTTCTGATGATAGATAAAGAGCTTGGTTCGAGGGTGTTTACGCCCCCTGCCGCAGAGTAGAAAAAGGAGACGCAATGGGCCCGTGCACAGCAGAAAAGATAACCGAAAAGGTCTATTGGGTCGGAGCAATCGACTGGGGTGTCCGTGACTTTCACGGATACCTCACCAGTCGCGG
>CAZRXU010000152.1:0-3681 GCA_964604135.1 uncultured bacterium
TAGAATCATTTTAACCAGATATCTATTCTGATAGAAGATGAATTACCATTGATTTTACAACAACAGTTGTTGTTAAGGCTGCCGCGAATTTCTCATATTATCAAAACCTACTCACTTCCATCAAGGATATCAAACAACTCTTCCAGACTGGCTGCCCGGAGGCCAAATAGTAGATGGCTGAATTATTTGATTGCGGCATTTTATTTAGTTTATTAGGCGTAAATTAGTAGTATTCGCCGGCGCAGGGGCATGTACCGGAGCATTGCATGCCTGACTATTCATCTTCCCCGTTATTTTAGGTGTTACCAGAATATTACTTGACATTTATGCTTTGTTGATGGATATTTCTATTTGTGACATGAACTCTTATTTAGTGGAATAGGAATAATAGCAGCAATGGGATTCAGTAACAAAAGCTATCTATTACAAATTATTCCTGGAAGTTTGCTTCTGGCTGCACTTATTCCGGCAGCCATAGTAAACTGGGAAGCTACAATAGATTATAGAGAAGTATTCGATGCGCTGGATGGTATTGGGCCGGTAGTGCTTCTTCCACTTCTTTTCATTGCGTTTATTCTTGGTGCCATATTGGATTTATTGGCCGATTGTATTGAATTGATGCTGTATAGAGTTCCATATATCAAGCAGCCATCAAGATGCTTGCTTTATCGTGGTGAAGTATTTGGCATTAAATTACCACATTACCAGACAATCCAGGGAAATTTAAGTGAGATTGTCCGGAAACATACTGATTGCGCTGGAGAAACAGTGGAATATTTCAATAAGGAAGCTGGAAAACATAATTGTATTTACACGGATATGGAGAACAAAAAGAAGTACTGTAAAAAAAGGATGTACTGCAAAAAGTGGTATATTTGGAATATAGGAAATGCAAAAGCCAACCATCTTTTTCAGGCAGCAAGAAGTATTGCATTCAGAAAATGCGGGAAATATCAAATTGATCAAATAGAAGCATACTTTTCACATTACATATCCTCCAGAAACACTTCACTGTGTTTATTTATTATTTTTATACTCAATTTATTCAATATTTTCTCTGTGCAGTCTGGAATGGCAGAAATAGCATTATATATAAGTATTAGCGGTATAACTGAATCTGGAATTACAATAACTCTTTTTGCATTCGCTGGAATATTCTGGTTGGCGTATTACAGATTTAAAGTATACTATTCAAGAAGTGTGCTGGAAACCATATACATAATCAAGTAAACCAGCTGGGAACGTTTTTTTTCCTATCGCCAGACAACTGTTGAATTATCATTATCTTATGCGGTCATCCACTGGGTAACTAGCTGCTACTCAATGTCTATTCCCGGTCAGGCTTCTGGCATTTCAATACAGAACACTCACTTACTGCGCGATGATACATATTCTACTTTGAGGCAACAATAGCTGCACCCAGCGCTCCTGTAATCCGCGGGTCTTCAGGTACGGAAACATCCAGGCCTGTCTCCTCTCTTATGGCGGCAACCACTCCTTTGTTCAGGGCAACTCCCCCGGTAAACACCAGTTTGGGAATAATGCCGTTTCCACCAGCCATGCCAAGAGTTCTCTTTGCAACGGATCTGAAAACACCCTTCAGAATAGTCGGAACAGGTGTACCGCTCTGCAGAAGCCCTATGATCTCGCTTTCGGCAAAAACCGCGCACATAGTGCTTATTTCAACTGAATCTGTGTGGCCGGCAACAAGGCGGTACATGTTGTCTATCTCCACTGCAAGCGATGAACCTATCATCTCAATGAATTTGCCTGTTCCTGCAGCGCACCTGTCGTTCATGCTGAAGTCTACAGGCTTGCCGCTGTGATCAAGCTCTATCAGCTTGGAGTCCTGCCCCCCTATGTCTATCACCGTTCTTGCATCGGGAAACAGGTACGACACTCCCCCGGCATGACACAGTATCTCCGACATGGTTCTGTCTGCACCTGTGAAGTAGTTTCTACCGTAACCGGTGGCTACTGTGCGCTTGATTTCACTTTTTGAAACATCGGCACTTTCCAGAACCCTGTGCAGAAGTTTCTCTGCGTTAACAGTTGGTTTGTGACCTGTGTCGGCAACACCTGTTTCAACAATCTGAGCTCCATCGAAAAGAACAACTTCAATACTCCTTGAACCAACATCAACACCACAAAACATCAGATCATCTCCAGCATTGTTTGAATTCTTATCAACAGCCTCTCTCGGTCGCTGTTGCTGTAATCGGTTTCTATTTTCAAATAAAGCAATCCCAGGTCCTTCCTCACATAATTCCCCACTTCGTAGGATTCAATGTTGTAGGTATGACAGGCCTGCCAGACCAGATCAATTACCGCTGAAGCCTGAAAGTCTTCCGCAAGTTTTCCAAGGAGGTTCAGTCTGCCTGTGTTTGGTGTCATGCATGAACAGGGTATCTGAAAGTGCTTTCTGGCAATTGCTTCCAGAGGGTCGGCATCCATGTATCCTTCCACCGGTAACAGGGGTTTCAGACCGCTGCAGGTTTCCTGGGCAACAACAACGCCGCCTGCATCTTCAACAAGCTCAATCACCTTCAGGGTTCCTTCCGAAACCGGGCAGCCTGAAACAATAATCCGCGGTCTGTTGCTTCCCAGCGGATAACTCTGTGCTTGTTTTCTGCCATTGGCCATTTCAATAAATGCCGCCAGCATTCTGTGATGCTCACTGAGGCCGCTGACTCTGTATCGCAGACGGGCCAGTTCAACACCTGTTACCACAGGAGGGTTTTCTGCTCCGAGGTAAAGTGCCCTGCGAAGCAGTGCTCTTTCCCGGTTCATTTCTTCAATGGCCTTACGAAGCTTTGTGTCAGTGATTTCAACGCTGAACGTTTCTTCAAGCTTCTCTTTCAGCAGTTTTACCTCAGTTAGCCAGTGCTGCCAGGCAGCTTCCTCATTAACTTTCTGTGTTAACTCAAGGATATGCTGCGGTTTTCTGTCTGCAATGAGTTCATACATCTTCTTCTTTCCGTCACATGTTGTTTCTGCTACAATGAGATCAGAAACCATAAAAAACGGACACCTGCCGGTAAGTATGTAACCGAAGCTGGATTTAATAAGGGGACACAGGTTGGCTGGAAGCACCGTTTCGGAAGCCGGTATTGTTCGTCTGCTTGCTCCGCACAGGCAGACAGGATAGGCATTTGCCGCCAGTATCAGGTCACGGGGGGTGTATTCGCAGTAGATACCAACCACACCCTTTCCCTGTCGCTTCATGGTTCTTACTGCATCAACCTCCACCGACATTGAGTTTTTAAAGTAATCCAGAATCTGTTCTTCATCAGTCTCCGGTACAAAAGCTGCAACCTCGGATGTTGCATCGTCTGATATGCGCTTTGCTTTTATAAGCTCAATGAAACTCTGCATCCGGCTTACAACCTGCTGATTGTATCTGCCCGGACTGTAAGGCACATCAAATATCAGTACGGGAATACCAAGCTCCTTCTGAATAATGTCGTGAAGAGCTGAAGCGTCCCACGCACAGTGGCTTGCACCGAATATACCGGACATGAGAATGCCCTCTGCCCTGTATTTCTTCACATCCTCCACAATGCGATGTATTCTTTCTGACGGGCTGCAAACCAGCCTGTCATCCATACAGTTTTCTGCGATTGCTGTAAGCGGATCCGTGTCTTCACGAAGCGGCAGGAACGAGTGGTTTATGAAATAGTC
>CAZRXU010000153.1:0-3563 GCA_964604135.1 uncultured bacterium
TTCCCATTCGCTGGAAAGATCGTTGTCTACCTGATGGTCTGCCAGTGCTGCAGTTGCCACAAGGAAAAGAGCTGCCAGAACTGTTACTGCTTTCATTTTGATTCCCTTTCCTGTTTGTTTCCGGGCTCTGTGCCCTGCAACTCTCTTAAGCATGATGGATGCCAATCATATAATTTGTTGAACAGCAATGATATAACGAATGCTGTTGTCGGGCGGTTACCACGGGATACAGGAAAAATAAGGGAAATATTCCCCATAGGGGACATAATCACTACAGCTGACGGTAAGTAAAATCATCAACAGTCGAAAAGCAAACAATACAGATTGTTCTGCGGGAAACGTAGAATTGTAATAGCTTTTGCTTCGAATGGAAAATAGTCTGATATGGCTGTATAGCTGTGTTTAAGTGTAGGAAGATGCTGATGATCAAAGGTGCTGGACATTCATACGGATAAGGGATATTTTCCCTATGTGGGAGGTGTACATGGCTTCAGCAGTAAGAATAATCTCAAGAAAACATATTTCTTCCGGCAGAACAGAGATAGTGTTCAAAGACAGGGCAGATAACCTGAGACTCGGCAGAGTGTTTTCCTCCGGTATGAAGTTGAAGGAGATCCGCAGGATATTTCAAATGGTTTCAGCAATTGAAGCAGATTCGGTTGTTGTACCCGACAGAATTGATACGGACATTGAAGATGGGAAGTACTGTTTTTCAATGCAGTGGAACAGCAGCTGGGATTCCACGGGAAACTGGAAACCGGAAGAGCTGATCGTTCCGCTGATGAATCTGCATGAAAAAGGGTGGCTGCATCTGGATATTACACCAGCTTCGTACCGCAGGGTGAATGGCAGTCTGAAGCTTATTAACTGGGGTGATGTTTTAGTAACAGGGCTTGCGTGCACTCCTCCAGAGTTGATTGCAGGCTCGGCGCCAATCCCCTGTTCTGACTTTTTTATGCTGGGAAGAGCGATGCTGGCCGGCAGGGGATATCTTTGGGATGGCTCAAATCAACCTTTTGTGGAGGCACTGGTTTCAGAGCAGACTTCTCTGCGGGCGAAAGCTCTTGATAAAGCAGGCGTGCAGGGTTTCAAGCAGATTTCTGTCAGTTACAGGCGGAATCGTGTAAGTGCCCTTACCGGCGGCAGATGGCAGGACAGAGATGTTTTAACAGCAGGTTGGCTTACCAGGGCCATGGCGGCCGGATGGCTTGTCAGTGTTGTCAGGTGCAGTCCGCTTGAACTGCACAGGCCGCTTCCCGGGAAAAGCAAAATTAAGGAGAAGGTAGTGTCCGGAGCTGCCCTTGTTAACAATCTGTTCCCTTCCATGAGCGGTGTTCAAAGGCTGCTGGTTGTTGACAGCATCGAATTTGCCTCGCCTGACCTTGTTGAAATAATAAAGGAGTTCTCGAACCTTCTGCCTCCAGGTCTTTCCGTGGTTGTTACCGCAGGCAGTCTTCCAAAAACTCTTGAGGGATGTGATCTTTCGCTGATAGGTCTTGATGGTGCTGTTTCTGTGCCATGGGACATTCCGTTCTCTGCTTTAAGAAGTGATCTGGTTGGCTCAGGTTTTCCCATGGCTGGTTCGTCTGGTGCCATGTACCGTTGCACAGCCAGGGGAAAATCTCCTGAACCCGATTCTATAAATCCTGAACAGCTTTTTCGTGAGGGCGGGTACAGAGCCCTGGTGAACCTGGCCGCGTCCAGTAAATGGAATATAGACAAAAGTCTTCTTGCCAGAGCGTATTTTGAACTGGGAAAATACAACAGAGCTCTTCACCTGACTCCCGAGAACGACACACAGCTGAAAGCGAAGATACTGCTTGCCATGGGTCGTCCCGCGGAGGTTTCGGATCTGCTTGATGGAAAGCAGTCCAGCGAAGCTAAGGTACTCAGAGCTTCCTCTCTGATTGACCTGATGGATTTCGAAGGGGCTGTTGAGCTTCTTCGCGGATCTGCAGGTTCAGAAGCAGCACTGCTTTTTGCTAAAGCTCTTGATCTTCAGGGTAGGGTAGCTGAAGCTCTTCCGGAGATAGAAAAGGCTCTTGCAGTTTCTGATGAATCTGGCAGGGTGAAACTTCTGTGTTCCAGAGCGGTGATTTTCATGAGGATTGGAGATTACAAAAATGCTCTTGCAGCTGCCGAGGAATCTGTTGATACGGCAAAGAAACTTGCAGACGCTTCTCTTCTTGGAAAAAGCCTTACAGAGAGGGGCAGGGTTAAGGAGGTTTTGGGAAGCTGGAGCGGTGCAGTGGACGATTATCGTTTAGCTCTGCTTTACTACGCAGAGAACCCTGGGAAAAATGATCGCCCCCCTCTTATCGATCTGTTTGTACTGGAACTCAGAACGGGAGAACTCAAGTCGGCGGAGAGTACTTTCAAATCGTTGGCTGTTCGTCTTGAACACAGCGGAAGCGGTATACCAGCCGACCAGATGGCAGCAATGCTCACCGCTTACAGAGGCGTTGTTCTGGGTTTGGGAGCAATGAGAATACCCTCAGCAAGACGCTCGGCCTCCTTGGCTGCCGCAAAGAACCTTACACTGGTGCACGCGCTGAGTCTTCTTTACTTGGGGCAGCTTCTGATTCAGGAGGAAAGATACGACGAGGGCATGGAAGCTCTTAAGTTTGCAAGAGCCAAGGCTGGCTTCATGGGTGACAGGCATCTGGCTCTGCTGGTAGATCTGGCAATGACCAGAATCGGAACGGAAATAGATACCACAAGACTGTTGTGGGAAGCCAGGGAACTGGGTTTGAAGCCAGAGGAGCTTGAAGCAACGGTTATTTCATCCGATGACCCTGTTGTTCGCGACAGGGCTTTTCTGGAGATACTGAACATGCCTGCTCCTCTTCTTGCCTGTGAGCTGGCATCAAGCTTTGGTCTTCCTGATGAACCGGGTATCAGGAGGAGAATACTGGAGTCTTTCAAAGACCTCTCCGACCTGCTGGATGATGAGGAAAGAAAACAGTTTACAAAGTTGAACGGCAGGCTTGCGCGGATTCTTTCTGATTCCTCCGGATTTTCCGATATGTCTGTTCTCAGCAGTTCAGTTAATAAGGTTTCACGGTGGTATACCAGGGCAGACAGTGTTGACAGCCTTGATAAGTTGGGTCAGGAACTGGGGTTAAGCTATCTTGGTGCTGCCCCGAGCGGGCAGGCGGGAGAAACAAAGATATCCTGTTCGCCAGACCTTTTCGCAGCAGGTCCCGATCTGTCATCTGTCAGGCTGCTGGCTCCCCTTATTGCCGCAATCACTGGTTCACGCCCATCCTCTGCTGCAGAAACCAACCGGGAAAACCGTAACCTTTTTCCTGAGATAGTTGGTCAATCCCATGCAATAGCAAAGTTGAAATCGTTAATGAAAAGGGTAGCAGGTATGCCGGTGCCTGTACTTATTACAGGAGATACAGGAACAGGTAAAGAACTGGTTGCCCGTGGGTTACACGATGAAGGTCCTGCGTCGGAAGGCCCGTTTATTGCGGTTGACTGCGGTGCTATTGCCGAATCTCTGCTGGAGTCTGAGCTGTTCGGTGTAACCCGTGGAGCGTACACAGGTGCATCGGAAA
>CAZRXU010000154.1:0-3510 GCA_964604135.1 uncultured bacterium
TTAGGCGACTTTAGTCGCACGGTGAACCCACCTCCTTCAGGAGGTGGTGTTCAGTGTTCAATAACAGTCATGTATTCAGGGAGGTACTCGTGGTAGCCCAGAATATTGCCTTACTGCTACCCCCTGACCTGAATTTCCGCAAAAAGCAAGGGTACGGGAAACAACTGAACACCACCTCCTGAAGGAGGTGGTGTTCAGTTCGATACGCAACGCAACTTTTTCCCCATTCGCCCCTTTCTGGTACCAATTACAGAAACACGCTTCTGGGAACAGCATACCAGACGGAACTGAAGCAGGGTATTGCCACATTGAATACTATTTCGTATTAGTAACTTCCTGTTTCAGACGCATTGTGTATTTCCCTTTCCAGGAGGTTGTTGTGTCAGTAAAAAAACAGACTGTTGTTTTTGCGGAAGTTCTTTACGATGGCAGGAAGAAGCTTGAGAACTGCTCAATCGTCATAGAGGAAGACAAGATCGTAGATGTGCTTCAGAAGAAGATAGAAGCGGATTATGAGGGTTTCGTAACCCCCGCGTTCATAGATGCCCACTCCCACATAGGTATGGACCGGGAGGGGGAACCCTGGACAGAGTCTGAACTCAACGATACTCTGAAGCAGATACTGCCGGTAAACGATCCACTGAACAGTATCTACTTTGATGACCGTGCCTTCAGAGATGCTGTAGACTTTGGCGTGCTCTACAGCTGTGTTGTTCCCGGAAGCGGTAATCTGTTCGGTGGCAGGGCAAAGATCATCAGAAATTTTGCAGCCAACAGGAAAACCGCCCAGCTGAAAGACTACGGTTTCAAAATGGCTCTGGGGTACAACCCACGGTCAACCACTGACTGGAAGGGAGACAGACCAAACACCAGAATGGGTGTTTACACCCTTCTGGAACAGAAGTTTGAAGAGGTTATCAGCAAGCGTAACAAAGCTTCTCTGAAAAAGGAAAGAGACCTGCACAAACTACAACAGGAATCGCAGGAAAAGAACTATCAGCCGGATGAAATCAATCTTCAGAAGTCTTTCATTGAAAGAGAGTACGACCAGTCTTTCAACCCCGGCGAAAAGGCTGTTATAGAGCTTCTTGACCGAAAGAAAACGGCAAAGGTGCATGTGCACAAGGAAGATGATGTTCTGTACCTGATTGAGTTTGCCAACAGGTATGGCATAAAAGTAACAGCTGACCACACAGGTGACGTATTTCACAAAGGAATATTCGATGAGCTGGGAGAGGCGGGTATTCCCGTAGTTTACGGTCCTCTTGGCTGTGTGGGCTACAAGGTTGAGCTCAAGCACGCCTACTATCAGAATGCCGCACTCGTTATGAAATCACGAGCATTCTTCGGCCTGATGACCGACCATCCTGTAATATGGACTCCCTTTTTAAGAGACAGCCTGAAGTTTTTCCTGATTCAGGGAATGTCTCCTGCCGATGCAATTTCCACCATAACCTGGAAGAACGCAAAAATTCTGGGAATAGACGATATTCTGGGCACTGTTGAACAGGGAAAAACCGCAAGCCTTCTGGTCTGGAACAAAGACCCTTTGAATCTTGCGGCATTCCCCCGAATGGTTATGGCTGAAGGAAAAGTTCTCCGGAGCAAACACTAAGAAGTCAGCTCTCCAGATTCATCACTCTTCCCATGAACACTATTGAGCCGGTTTCGTTATCGAGTATAAAGAAGACAAACGGCTTGTCTATGTTCATTTTAACAGTTGGTTCCGGCATTGCCCGGAGGCTCATGACAACTGCTGTGGCAGCAGCTGCTTCAGTTCCGGCTTCGTCAACTTTTACAAAAGCTTTGTGAACAACATCGGAGATGTACAGATCTCTGCTTCCGGTGATGCCGCTGAAATCCGCCCTGTCGTCGAAGGCTGACTCCATTCCCATTAGCTTAAGAATATCGCCCAGCTGCATGCTTTGCGTAAACTCGAACAGTGGCATCGAAAGTTTTGTATTCTCATATGAAAGACCGTCTGTAATCTCTTTAAGGTATTCAGCGTTCAGCTTCTGCTCCAGTTCGTAAAAGTCTCCACAGGGAACAACTATCAGCATGGATGTACTGCCACCAGCATAACCAAGTTCAACAGCGTTGTATTCATCTGTGGAACTGTAGTTGAACCGCTCCGTCTGGGTCATCATGGGAATTTCAACAGAAGAGCCGTCAATCAGGTTAAACTCGCCACGGGATGTCGTATACTCGCTGAACGGATGTTCCCAGGATGCTTTGAAGTAAACTGCGTTTGTTAGCACCAGCTTGGTATCTGCGGCAATAACGCCCTGTGGAATAAGATTCAGTATTCTGTTCCGTGTGTTTTCAGCAACCCACGAGTTTATAGTTTCGCGGGAGCCCTCTGTATCGTTGGCAAAATCAACGTTTTCAACGGACGCACTGTAGGCTTCCCTTACACTGCTTACAAAAGAATCGAGTAGGTTGAAACCGCTCTGCACCCACAGCCCGTTTGAAACAACAAGAGTGAACGGGTCTCCAGATTGATCTTCATGCAGGCTGCCTGAGTTCAGTTTTTCAGTAACAGCCGAGAACGCTCTGTTAATTGCGTCGGAAGGCATGGTGAAGTGAAGCACTTCAGCCATCTCTGAAGCGGTTTCCCCTTCAGCACCGCAGTATGTCATTCCCAGAGCAGTTGAAATACTGTAGGGAGAGAAGAATACATTACCTTCCCTGTCTTCGCCTGTAACCTCTCTGTACAGATCAAAGGCAAACCCGTTGTTTCCGTTTACAAGTGTCGTAACAGCTTCTCCGGAATCGATGGTTTCAGGTATGGCAAGGTTGTCTCCGGCAGAACACCCGGATACAGCAGCAAGAACAACGGTACCGAACACAAACAGATTTACACCAGTTTTCACAAGCAACCCCCAGTCAGTTTTATAAACAGTTCAAAAACAATACACACCACCGGGCAAAGATATTCCAATCAAAGAGATTTTCACAACAGCCTGAATCCCCTGGTAACTGGTTCCGCCGGATTGCGACTAGCCGGCAAAGCCGGAAACCCATGCAGCAAAATAAGATACACCATTGAGTATGTTGAGGAGATATAGTATATGCAACAAAACCGAAGTCAGTAATGCTGAAAGCCATTATTTTCTTACCCCGCAAGTCGCCCCCCATGATAACAGGCAGGGCAGAACAGAAATAAGAGAGTTTCAGAATCAGGATGATCGGGCACACACAGAGTCTAACCTGCAGCAGATGATGAACAGCAGAACCTGCACACCTTGAGGCAAATATGGTAAAACGCTGTTCGGTGCAGACCGAAAGGATGTACCGTAATTGGCGGGAGTAAACAATACGACAGAAGGAAATGCCCACTAACCCGGGCAATTTACGATACCGCAACAGTAATCAGCATGGATAGTATCAGACACATCAATCTGGTCAACTTTCTCATGAATTCAGAGATTTGAATTTATGAGTAGACAGAGCTGCAGTTGTAGAAATCAAAGCTTGCTTCATCTTAGGAAAAGGTTAATAATGCAAAGA
>CAZRXU010000155.1:0-1885 GCA_964604135.1 uncultured bacterium
CAGCTGAACAGTTCTGTTGTGTCTGATGATTTGATCTGGTCTGTTGATGAAGTTACGGTTGAACAGGTTCAACCTGGTCTTTTCAGAGTGAATTCCCCGGGTTTTGAGCACGCATGTGGCGGAACTGTGCTTCTTCCGGAAAGAACTGTACTTGTTCCGGTTCCTCCAGGTGAGCCCTTCACAGTTACAGTTGTTCCGTCAGGTGTGAGGTCGCTCGGCCCTGCCCCTGCAATAGCTTCACTGGAGTTCACAGACGACGGTATCGAACGTTATGCAGCTGCAGACCTTTCCACAGTTCAAAGCGGCTGGGGCGAGGTTGCAGGCAGCGGAACTTTTCGCCGTGCCGGCTACATTGCAGTTCGTCTTCGTCCTGCGGTAATCAGTGGCGGAGAGTTACTGGTTGCAGGTTCACTGCGTATAAACCTAGAGTGCGACCGTTCTGCACAGGCAGAAACAGTGCGCGGGCACGAGGGAGAGATATTCCGTTCTGTTTTCGGAACCGATGAAGTCTGGCGAACCCCCCTTCTTCCACGGGAAGAGAGCCCTTTTCTGGGTAAACCCTGGGCAAGAATTCTGGTGGATACAGCAGGTGTGTTCGAGGTAACAGCCGACCTTATTCCTGAAGCGGTTGGAATGCCTTCATCAAGTTTTTCTATGATTACCGGTCGCGGCAGAATGATGAGTACCACAGAGCCTTTTGAAGATTCCTTCGTACCCCGCAGCGTACCGATATTTGTTGACGATGGGGGAGATGGTACATTTGATTTGTCAGACCGGGTGATTTTCTACGGCCGCGGTCTTTCGTGGTGGGGAGAATTCAACGCGGATCACTTCAACAGCATGTACGATTCTCTCAACACCTACTGGCTCACCTGGGGTGGCAGCGGCGGGTCTTTTATGGAAACCATTGATGGTTCACTGACAGGAGCTCCATCAGCAGGATCCAGCTATGTGAACAGGCTTCATTTTGAAAAGAACCAGACCTTGTCATATTGCATTGGATTGTTCAATGATCTTTTCTGCTGGAACAGGATATCATCATCCGGAACGACCACAGCTTACTACAATTTCAGGTCGCCTGGAACCACCGGCAGAGGAATGCTGAGGGTTTCTCTGAGTGTTTATAAATCAACCGGGCTTCATTTCACAGCGACTGTTAACGGTGCCGTAATGGCAGATACTGTTAAAACCTACGCCGGGGCAATGGTGTGGGAGTTTCCTGTAGCCGGCCTCAAGAACAGCGGCAATTCCCTCGCTTTGAAGATATCGAAGACCTCAGCTGCCAGGGACGCCTATGTTCTCTACACAGATTTCGTCGAGGTTTTTCCTGAAACAGGTTTCAGAAGCTGGTCAACCATGTGTCAGGTTCCACTGGACAGTGCTTTCCCGTCAGGCGAAAGAAGGGCTGTTTCCTGGGCGCAGAACCTCGGCGATGATTCTTTTGTGTGCGTTGCTCTTAGTGATACCGCAGTGGTGAGAATTGGTATTCCCGGTGGAAAAGACTTTGAAGTAGAAGTGCCCGACGGCTGGGAAGAAGCTGTTATGTGGGTTGCTCCCGGCGGTGTTTTCAGAGAGCCGGTAAGTGTTACACCAGCCAGCCCGGGCAGAATTATTGGAACCCTCACAGCTGGTAGAACTGTTTACATATATCCCGATGAATATGCAGCTGATATGCCTCTTTTCCAGAGGGGCCGTTCAAGCGAAGAAGCATTGTTTTTGAGCTTAACAGATATCTATGACGAGTTTAACGGCGGGGTTCGCGACCCCGGAGCAGTGAGAGCATTTTTCAACTATGCGTTGAAGTATTGGAATACAGCTCCACAGCAGCTTGTTCTTGTTGGTGACGGCGATTATGACCCCAGGGGGTTTATCTCTTCAGACCCAG
>CAZRXU010000155.1:1985-3477 GCA_964604135.1 uncultured bacterium
CTGAAGCGATAATGTCACAGGTTGTACCTTCCAGATTTATTCCCCGGAGGCATTACCTTATAAACCATGACTGGAACAGCAACTGGAAGAAACCCGAAGCCAGACAGGATTACATTGAAAAGTGGAGCGAGGGGGCTCTTGTGTCTTTTTACCTCGGTCACGGCGGTTTTGATCAGCTTGCCGATGAGGGGCTTCTGTACATTGAAGATGTAGATATGTTGTCTTGCGGGCCAAGGCTTCCATGGGCATTTTTCGGATCGTGTAATGTGGGAGTGTTTCAGAATCCGGCTCATACCTGTATCGCTCAAAAGGTAACTGTGGTGTCAGGCGGTGGAGCCATTGTATCCAGTGCTGCCAGTAGTGAATCCTTTGCATCTCCCAGCACAGCATACCTCACCAGAACTCTGGACCATCTTTTGTCAGAGCCACAGTATTCCATGGGCGAGTGCCAGTGGCTGGGTCTCATTGAAACGAGCTTTAACTGGGGCTGCCGTCCCTACATCATTTTCGGAGACGGTTCCCTTCATCTTGCCCTGCCCGATACAGGCTTCACCGTTGACGACCCTCTGATGCTTACCTCCGAGCTGTGCGAGATAGATGGAACCCTTAACAGAAACGGCCTGGTAATGCTGACAGCGTGGGAGTCTGCAGTGGTAGATTCGTACTACACACACAACCAGAACTATCTTATAGAGTATCTTTCTACGCCTGGAGTGTTTTACAGGGGTCTTGCAGAAGCCTCTCCATCCTTCAATGGCGAAATGTTTATTCCTTCATTTGCCCAGACAGGAGACAGAGGACGGGTCAGATACTTTGCCCCCGGTGCAGGTGGGGGAAGCCTTGCCTGCTCGTATCCTGTTCTTGTAGAGCCTGGCAGTGCGTCCGGTGATGCGGAAGGTCCTGAAACAGAGATATGGCTTTCAGGTTTTCGCGGTGTAGAAAATCCTTCTGTTTCAGGAGATGTGGTGTTTGAGGCGGCCATGGAAGACAGCTCAGGTATCAACCTTCTGCCCTATCCCGGGGTACAGCTTGCCCTTTACATCGACGATTCTCCTGTTGATGTGTCCGGGTATTTTTCCTATGAACCCGGGTCGGCTACCAGAGGCAGAATTGTTTATCCTATTCCAGAACTACAGCCCGGCGACCACAGCCTTATGCTGAGAGCAGCAGACAATTTGGCCAATATCAGCTGGGAAGAGATGACCTTTCACCTCGTAGACAGTTCGAGCCCTGCTATTAAACAGCTGTTTGTGTATCCTTCTCCTGCTTCAACAGTTATGTCTTTCAACTGGGTTCAGAGTATGAATGGCCCTGTATCCATATCAATTTTCACCGTTTCCGGACGGCAGGTCAGCACTGCAGGGAACCTGCCCGGTATAGCAGGGTACAATCAGTACAACTGGAACCTTTGTGATCAGGACGGAGATGCAGTGGCTTCAGGTTTGTACATATATGTAGTATCTTCGGGTGACTCTGAAGTAAGCGGTGTTGC
>CAZRXU010000156.1:0-3447 GCA_964604135.1 uncultured bacterium
GGTATTTTTATACCTCTGATTGTGGTCAACTGTATTATTCTTGGTCGGGCTGAGGGATTTGCCAACAAAAACAAGGTTTTCCCCTCCATCCTGGACGGAATAGGAATGGGTCTTGGGTTTACTCTTGCAATGGTTGTTATGGCCACATTCAGAGAAATTTTGGGAAATGGAAGCTGGCTTGGTTTCAACCTTCTGGGGGAATCCTACCAGAATCAACCTCTGCTTATTGCCATACTGGCTCCTGGTGCATTCATTATCATGGCTTTCATACTCGGTTTCTTCAACATCATGGAGAAGCGGAAAAGGGGAGGTGTTAAATGAACCCCTCAATGCTGATGTCTGTTGTTGTTTCTGTTCCTGAGGGCGGTGAGCCTTCGTTCAGTATTGCAAAGATGATGGCCATAATTGTAAGTGCCGTTTTCATAAACAACTTCGTGCTTTCCCGATTTCTTGGAATCTGTCCTTTCCTCGGTGTTTCAAAACAGCTTGACAGTGCTGTGGGAATGGGGGCTGCAGTTGTTTTCGTGATGGTGCTGGCTACTCTTGGTTCGTGGCTGATCTACTACAATCTGCTGGTTCCAAACGGACTGGAATACCTGCGTACAATTACCTTTATCATCATCATCGCAAGCCTGGTTCAGCTGGTAGAGCTTGTTCTGCAGAAGTTCAGCCCGGCACTTTACGATGCCCTTGGCATATACCTTCCACTTATAACTACCAACTGTGCAATCCTGGGCGTTGCGGTGCTTAACATTGATGACAAATTCCCGTTGGGTTATTCCCTCATCAATTCTGTGGGAGCCGGAATAGGTTTCACGCTGGCTCTTGTTCTTATGGCAGGTCTAAGGGAACGCATGGAAACTGCAAATGTGCCTGAGGCACTCAAGGGGTTGCCAATCGCTTTCCTTATAGCAGGAGCAATGTCTATTGCATTTCTGGGCTTTGCCGGGCTGGGAGGGTAGAGCATGACAATTTCAATTGTTCTGGTACTTCTGTCCACTCAGCAGGAGTCGTCTTTTGTGTCTGCCGTTTCCGGGCCTGTTGTTATTCTGGGATCTGTTGGCCTGCTTCTTGGCCTTGGCCTTGCATTTGCTGCTAAAAAGTTCGCGGTGCCCAGGGATCCACGAGTGGAGTCGATTCTTTCGGTTCTTCCTGCTGCCAACTGCGGCGGCTGCGGATACCCAGGATGCAGTGCATTCGCCACGGCAGTTGTTGAGGGAAAGGCCCCTGTCAGCGGGTGTACCGTTGCCAGTTCTACAGTCAATGCAGAAATCGCCAGAATAATGGGTACGGTTGCCGAAGAAAAAGAAAAAATGGTGGCTACCATTCTGTGCAATGGTGGTAAGTCTGCTGTTAGTGCCTTCAACTACAATGGCCCCTCAAGTTGCGTTGCCATGTCCATGGTGATGGGCGGCCCCAAGGCCTGTACCTACGGGTGTCTTGGTGGCGGAGACTGTATTAAGGCCTGTCCGTTCGATGCTATGACAATGGGCGAAAACGGAATACCGCTAATTGACCCTGCAAAATGCGTGTCATGCGGTAAGTGTGTTGAAGCCTGCCCGAGAGATATTATCGTGCTCTGGCCCGACAGCCGGAAAGTTGTTGTTGTCTGCTCAAGCCACGACAAGGGAGCAGTGTCCAGAAAGGCCTGTTCAGTGGCCTGCATTGGTTGCGGAAAGTGTGTTAAGGTATGTCCGGTGGGTGCTATAGATATGGATGGATTTCTTGCGATAATCAATCCCGAGAAGTGCATCAACTGTGGTCTGTGTGCTCTGGAATGCCCTACAGGAGCTATCCGGGACGGTATTCCAGTTCGGCCCAAGGCGTTCATAGACTCCAGTTGTGTTGGGTGTACCTTGTGTACAAAAGTGTGTCCTACTGATGCTATCGAGGGTAAACTCAAGGAAAAACACACGGTAATAGCAGACAAGTGCATTGGTTGTGGTCAGTGTGTCGAGAAGTGCCCGAAAAACTCTATCAGAATGATGGGCGGTGTTCTCTCTCAGCAGTAGGGGTGCTATTCTCTTGTCTAGGGGGGTCATCGGGAAACCGGTGGCCCCATTATACACACGCAGGATAGTTCACTGCGCTGTTTTTACATTTACACCCAGATAGCAAATGGCTGGTGAATCAATTCTCAGCGGAAAGCATCCTGATGTAGTAGAGCATATAAACAGGTGGCATAAGAAAGAAGTAATGCCATATCAGCTGGCCGGTCATCATGAAAAGCAGTGTGATGAAGGTTGAGAGCATGAAAAACCGGCGATTGTTTATCAGTTTTGGAAATGCGATCAGGTAGAAACCAAGCATACAGAGTATCTGGAAAAGTTTAAGATACTGAACTGGAAGAACTCTTGTTATCCAGTATGAAAAATTGAATGTTTCTACTTGAAAAACCGTTTTCCAGCTGCCGAATACTCCTTCATAGAAGCCGGAAGGCGACCAGATAACAAAGGGAAGAACCAGAAGAATGAAACCCGTTCCAGCAACAAGGAAAGCTTTAACCGCCGTTCTCATACCGTATTTTTTCTTCAGCAGAAAAAGGTAGAGCGGAAAGATAATCCAACTGAATTGATATGATGCCAGAACCCATGCAAAGGCAATCATTGATGCTGTAATTCTGTTCTTCAGGTACATGTTAAAGACAAGCATCATCTGAAAGATAAATACGGGAAGGTAGATATCATGTCTGAAAGTGAGCCACGGGTTCAGAAAAAAAACAGTTGCGTATATGGAATATCTGGTTCTTTGTGAATCCTCAGCCGATCTGATGAAACAAACTGCTGCTACCGCGAGAAGTACCATATTGATTACACGAATGTCAAAGTTAAGAAAAGCGGCGGGGAGGTAGGAAAGCCACAGGCCAGGCAGATAGGTCAGCATAACAGGATTGAAAATCTCGTAGTTCACGTAAGGGTTAACCCCGGCAATCAGTCTTTGAGAGGCTGCCTGAATCAACAGAAGCATATCTGAGCGCTCTGGATGCAGGGGAAAGTTGAGTATGCTGGAAATGTGAATTGCAATGATGGAAACAATCAGTGCATACGGAAGATACTTTCCTCTGTTTAAAAAACGGAGAACGGAAGCAGACAAGAGAATGAAGAAGAACAGTACTCCCAGATTGAGATAGCCTATGCTGTAGCCGAATTGTCCAAAAATACGATTCTCGTAGGCCAGCATGAGTATTCCTGCCAGGCTGAAAGTTGTCAAAGTCCAGAAAAGAACTGAGTTGCTGAAATCACTCTTTGTGAGCCAGTCCGGTAGCTTACCGAACAGGGGTTTACTGTAAAAGTAGTATAACACCGTTAAGAGATACAGCAATGAGAGCGGAATCAACACAAGCTGAAAATTGAGAACTGAAAGTGAGGATCTGAACGGGAAAAGCATGCCTCCCAGAAGAACCGTAATTCCAAACAATACTAATCTCAGCCTGGAATCCTGACCACT
>CAZRXU010000157.1:0-3260 GCA_964604135.1 uncultured bacterium
TCGGAGCAATCGACTGGGGTGTCCGTGACTTTCACGGATACCTCACCAGTCGCGGTAGCACCTATAACGCCTTTCTAGTAATTGACGAGAAAGTAACCCTGATAGACACAGTCAAGAAGCCGTTTGAAAAAGAGATGCTCGCCAGAATATCTTCTGTGATTGCACCGGAGAAGATAGACTATATCATCAGTAACCATTCAGAGATGGATCACACAGGGTGTCTTCCCAGTGTAATTGAGCTTGTTAAACCCGAGAAGATATTTGCCTCAACCATGGGAAAGAAAGCTCTGGCCAGCCATTTCTTTTTTGATGACGATGTTGTAACCGCTGTTGGAAGCGGTGACAGCATCTCTCTGGGAGAGTCATCAATTACCTTTGTGGAAACAAGAATGCTGCACTGGCCAGACAGTATGGTCTCCTACCTGGATACAGAGAAGATGATGTTTTCGCAGGACGGGTTCGGAATGCACCTTGCTTCAACTGAAAGGTACGATGACCAGCTTCCATCGCAGGTTCTGCTTGAGGAGGCAGAAAAGTACTTTGCCAACATTCTTCTGCCGTTTTCCCCTATGGTTACAGGGTTGATGAAGAAGCTTGCAGAACTCAATCTTGATATACAGCTGCTCTGTCCCGATCACGGGCCAATCTGGAGAAGTGATATCGGCGGAATACTTCAAAGGTGGGAGAAATGGGCACTTCAGAAGTGTTCGCTGAAGGCGGTGGTGATGTTTGACACCATGTGGAAGAGTACAGGCTATCTTGCCGATGCTATCTGCGATGGTCTTCATTCACAGGGAATATCTGTAAGGGTAATGCCCCTGGATTCCAGCCACAGAAGCGATGTTGCAACTGCTGTTCTTGATGCCGGTGCACTTATCGTTGGCAGCCCCACAATCAACGGTCAGATGTTTCCAAGAGTTGCAGATGTGCTCACCTACCTGAAGGGCCTCAAGCCTAAGAACCTTGTCGGCGGTGTGTTTGGATCCTACGGATGGAGTGGAGAAGCAGTAAGGGATGTAGAGCAATATCTATCAGATATGAAAATACCCCTTGCCGCGCCTTCTTTGAAGGTGAATTATGTTCCTGGCGAAGAAGACCTGGCTAAGGCCAGAGAGCTTGGTATCACCATTGGCAGAGAATTGAAAGTGAAGTGCGGCGAATGAGAACAGACGATATCACTGCCGTCTTTACTTTGAGCTACGGGCTTTACACCATTGGGTCAAAGTCCGGAGACAGGATCAATGCTCAGATTGCCAATGCTGTTTTTCAGATAACAGCAGATCCGGTTCGCATTGCAGTTGCAGTCAACCGTGATGAGTTGACAAACCAGTACATCAGGGAATCGGGTTACATGGCCATTGGTGTTCTGAACCAGTCTGCAGACATTCCATTTATCGGGCATTTTGGTTTCAACAGCGGCAGAGATATGAACAAGTTTGAAAAAGTAGAGTACTTCACAACTTCTTCCGGGTGCCCGTGCCCGAAACACAACACAGTTGCCTGCATAGAACTGGAAGTTGAAAGTTCAACAGAAGTTGGAACACACACTCTGTTCGTCGGGAGGCTCACCGAGTGCTCAGTAACCGGTCAGGGGATTCCCATGACCTATGCCTACTACAGAGAGGTTCTGTGCGGAAAAACACCGCCCACTGCTCCATCTTACAGAGCACCGGAACCTGCCGTAGCAGAACAGCAGAAAGAGGTAAAAACAATGAAAAAATATGTATGCAGTGTGTGCGGATACGTATACGATCCTGCGGCAGGAGATCCTGACGGGGGTATTGCTCCCGGAACTGCCTTTGAAGACGTTCCGGAAGACTGGGTATGCCCTGTATGCGGAGTAAGCAAAGATCAGTTCTCTGAACAGTAAACTGCTTGAAGATATCTATTCCCGTTACAACAGACGGGAGTTCGTACACCCTGACCCGCTTGAATTCCTCTACAGCTTTTCAGAAGTTGCAGACAGAGAGATAGCGGGTCTGGTTGCGTCCGGGCTTGCGTACGGCAGAGTAAACCAGATACTGAAAGCCGTTGGAAGAGTTCTTGATTTCACGGGTCTTTTGCCCTCGGAATTTCTTCGAAATAATGACTTTCCGGCAGTGGCCGCAGGGTTAAGCGAATTCAAATACCGGTTCACGGGTGGTATGGAAATGGCTGCATTTCTTGTTTCCATTTCTGCTCTTCAAAATAGGCACGGACTTATAGGCAACTACATAGCAACCCTTGTAAAAACCATGCCCTACATTCAGGCTCTCGATACCTTCGCCGGAGAGGTTGTGACCAGAATGGAGAAACTGGGTACCTCTTCGGGGCATCTTCTTCCAAGACCTTCCAGGGGCAGTGCATGTAAAAGGTTGCACCTGTTCATGAGGTGGATGGTCAGAAAAGATGAAGTTGATCCAGGAGGATGGAGTATGATACCCCCGTCAGAGCTGGTTGTTCCTGTTGATGTACACATGCACAGAATGGGGAAACACCTCGGTTTTACTTCCCGAAAAGCGGCAGATGCCCGAACTGCAGCAGAGATTACCGCTGGTTTCAGAAAGCTGTGCCCTGACGACCCTGTAAAGTATGATTTTGCCCTTACCAGGTTTGGAATACAGCAGCTGACACACAGTGAGCTGTTCAAAGAACTGCTTGGGTAATACTTCCGGAAGGAACAGATGAAGCAGATCGCATACATTATTCTTCTGTGCATGGCAGCAGCAATGCTGTTTGGTGTTGTTCACAACCAGTTCAGTGCCCGTATAAGCACAGAGTATTTCACACTGGGGCACAGAAAGCTTATCAATTCCACTTCACCCACACTCATGGGAATCGCCTGGGGAATACACCCCAACTGGTGGGTTGGAATGAGCCTTGGAGTTCTCTTCTCCGCAGCAGGCAGAGCGGGAAAGTGGCCCAGGCGGAATGCCCGCAGCTTCATTAAACCCCTTCTCTTCCTGTTCCTTGCCTCAGCCATCGGCTCGGCCACAGCAGGCATACTGGGGTATCACTTAGCAAATGCAGGAGTTCTGGACCTGTACGAGCCTCTGTATTCAGAGGTTCCCCCTGAAGCACATGCGGCATACATCTCCGCCTTGTGGATGCACACCGCCAGCTACACAGTTGCGAGTATGGGCGGGCTCATCACAGCCCTTTTCGTCTTCACCGGAAGAGTGCGTGCCTTGAAAGAAACACAGGCTGAAAGCTGAATCAGCTTCTGCACAACTTCCGGATGGCTACTCTACTTTGAACTGGAAGATCGTTCCTGTGTAAGA
>CAZRXU010000158.1:0-3219 GCA_964604135.1 uncultured bacterium
GAGATCACTGAGGGAGTGGTGCTTGACCATGTAAACTTCAGCTATTCTTCCAGGAGAGAAAAGGCTCTTAGCGATGTTTCTCTGGTTATTAAACCCGGTGAAATGCTTGCTCTTGTGGGGGAGAACGGGTCAGGCAAAACGACGCTGGTTAAGCTGCTCTGCAGGCTTTACGATCCCTCATCCGGTAACATAAGTGTTGACGGAACTTCAATACGGAATTTTACAGTAGATAATTACAGAGGGAACATCGGGGTAATCTTTCAGGATTACGCGAAGTACCACTTTACAGCAAAAGAAAACATCAGGCTGGGCGATATAAAGAACTCTCCTGATGATTCTGCAGTACACACAGCAGCGCAGGCAGCAGGCGCCGATGCGCTCATCAGCGGTTTGCCCCTGGGGTACGAAACTGTTCTTGGAAGATCATTCAAGAATGGTAAAGAGCTTTCAATCGGAGAATGGCAGAAAGTGGCTCTTGCGCGAGCCTTTATCCGTGATGCCCCTGTGGTAATTCTGGATGAACCTACCAGTGCTCTTGATGCACAGGCGGAACAGGCAGTATTCGAGAAATTCAGAGAGCTGGTCAGTGGCAGAACATCTGTAATAATTTCGCACAGGTTTTCTACAGTGCGAATGGCAGACAGAATTGCTGTTATGGATCATGGCAGCATTGTGGAGTACGGAACCCACGACGAACTAATGAAAAAAGAGGGTAAATACTGCAAAATGTACACCGTTCAGGCCAGCGCCTACAACTGAAGTAACATCCTGGCTCCCCGTTACTCCAGATTACCGCTTACGGAAACGAGAACAAAACCGCCCTGGCTTGTTGCTCTCTTAAAAACCTCTCCGTCGCTGTATATGGTTACCGTAATTGAGCCTGTTTCTTCCCTGTTCTTTGCATAGAGGTAAACATAGTCTCCAGGGTCTGCGGACAGAGTATAGGACCACGGCAGAGACACATTGGCCATCTGTGATATTCCCCCTTCTCCGTTGTCAAAAGAGATATCAACAGAACCGGCACTTCCTGTAACTTCGTACCTTACACTTATGGAAGCATCAAAAGGGTTGGAGCATGCAACAGCAAAACACGCAGACAGTATGAAAAAAAGTGATTTCATGGTTTCCTTCCGCTCGGCCTGCCTCTATTATACAGATACTGAGGGAAGCTGTGTATGTTGGAGGCTATGTCTGCGGCGCCGTGTGGGTATCTGCCTACAAAGAGAGCAGCAGTATCCAGAACGGCACTTCTTTGATGGTGTGTAAATTACTCAGTAACAGAGGGCAGGAGCGGAGGCCCGCTCCTGCCCAGTTTTCAGCTATTCAAATCCTGGAAGCTCTCCGTAAAACACTCTGGGGTAGTCTTCCGGGTCTGCATCAAAGCAGATGAAGCTATCCTGGCATATGATGGTTGTCCAGTTTTCTGCTCTCGCCCCGACGTCAAGTGCTGCAGTGAACAGCATGTTGCCGTCAAGATCGTACACATCAAACGCAGAAGTAGTTGCGGTGCCCCTTGACACCCAGAGCCTGTTCAAACCATCAACGAACATGGCACTGATTGCATATTTGTAAGGATCCGGTTCCCAGTGCGCCATGGATGGAGGCATTCCCTGGGCGATCATCTTCGCGTTAACCAGCTCAGTTTCAAGTTCAATTTCCGCCTGGTTTTTTTCCACTCTCTGGAAGTCATCATTTTCGTAGGTAAAGATTTTCTCACCGTCGGCAGTCCATGCGGTAAACGAGTATTCTTCTGTAGACATCGGGGCAGTGAACACTGTTCCGTCCTGTGTGGCGGTGAACAGAACCATGTCATCTGTCATAGAGCTTAGGTCTGAGGGATCAAAAGGAGACATATGGCTGAAGTAAACGACAACAGGAGTGGAGCTTTCCATGTTCCATCTTCCCACGGTAAACCCCATTAACATTCCATCTTCACCCTGCTCAAAATCCGGTTTCATTCCAATTATTTCATTGCCATTGATTGCTGTAATTGTCGCTGGTGGCGATGGTATGAACCCTGTGGTTTCAGTGAGGTAATCGTAGTTCTCATCAAAGTAAACCAGTTTTCCACCTGTTCCATCTGACACAACAAGCCCGCCTTCAGGCATAAAAGACATTGCAGCGGGCAGCTGGAACTCTCCCGGGCCGCTTCCGTTTCTTCCGATCCTTCTGATGAACTCACCGTCGGGGGTGAACAGAGAAGCTGTTGATTTCTGCATATCAAGAATTGCGATGTTTCCATCTCTTGTAAATTCTGCACCAATGATTGTACCGAATACAAAATTACTGTCGCCCAGCTCAATACCGATTGAATCGGTTACTGTCAGGTATTCGTCGGCATCAGGAAGAACGTATGCGCCGTCTTCGGCGGTGGAGTTATCAGCAGTATCTGTAGTGTTTGAAGCATCATCAGATGGCTGCGGTGAACCGCATCCGGAGACAAGCAGCAGAGCCAGAGGGAGTAGTAACAGATATTTCATCACAATTGTCCTTTCGCTTTTCTTGGGAACAGGGTTCTGGTCTTGGAATATCGTGTCAGTTCTGTGTTTGTCAACTTTCAGGGTTAATAATTCTGGTCATGGCATCCAGATGTTTTTTCAGCCCTTCCCTTCCAGTATCAGTGAGTGTATACCAACTTACGGGTTTACGGTTTTTGAATTCTCTGGTTACATATATAAATCCTGCGTCTTCAAGCCTGCGGAGCTGGGCACCAAGATTTCCGTCTGTTTCGCCCAGGAGCTGCTTGAACCGGCTGAAAGACATCGCCGTGTGCCTGGCAAGCAGCACACAGATACCAAGCCTTGTTCGGTGTCCCAGAAGCTTGTTCAGGTTGTTGAGAGCATTCCTGATGTCGTTGCTGTCATCGTCTGACATATTTCGTTCCCTGACGCACTGCATTAACGATAAGTACTGTTCCCAGTAGAACTCCCATTGATGTCCAGACATATCGATTCATGAACAATGTGCCCAGAAAACCCAACACCATTATTCCGCCCAGCCACAAAAAGATTCTGTCGAAGTGAACGCCTGCTGTCCACCAGCCAAGAGCCACAACAAGAAGTATAACCTGGCTGTTCACAACTCCGTGGACCAAACCCTTTATACCAAGAAGAACTGCGAGAAACACTATTACCATCATCCCGCTCCAGTGAAGAGCATGCTTTATTCCTACCTCGCGATCCATCTGTCCTCTGTTTGCTCCAGCCCTGTAACCAAGAA
>CAZRXU010000159.1:0-3163 GCA_964604135.1 uncultured bacterium
ATTATGGAGCAACGGTTCGTTTCTTCAGGATTGTGTAGATGTTTCAGGTGAAGCCAGCGGAATGGTAAGGGCCAGAGTTGACGGTGTCTGGGGAGACTACACCACCACAGACCTGCCAGACGAGTTTCTGGAGTGGAATCTTTCCGCCAGAATAGATGTACTCGACAGTATTATGGGTATGATGACCGGTCAGGGCGGAGAACCTCCCTCTCTTGCTGGCCCCCACAATGCTGCTATGGCCACAAGGGGCTCTAGAAGAAATGACAGTGTTCTCTCTATCAACAATGCCTTCAAAGGAATGGGTCTGTGTCCGCGCAGAGAGATAATCTCCGACAAGATTGCTTTTCTGAGGGAGAATAAAGACGTTCCCATGCCAGCAAAGATCGGTTTCCTCAAAGACATGTATTCTGACTCGGCAAACTTTGATCTGACAAAAATGATCAGCCTTGAGTTGTACTCCACGCCTGCGTTCGAGACCCACACATTCATTAACCTCATGAAAGAGCCGGTTACCAGCCTGGTTTTTCTTGACAGCAAATCTTACGAAGTCAGGGGAATTGGTCAGCTTGTAGACCCTGAAGATACCTCATGCGGGGTGTACGCCACTCAGATAGTAGAGTACACAAATCTTGCGCACTCGTTTTTCCATGGAGAATTTTCCAGGCTTTTCCCGGGAATACTTGTTCATGTGCTCGAAACTTTTGATAATACTCCCGGCACAGGCCGTGGAGTTTTGGTGCGGGTTTGAGTACAGGCCTTGTTATATGCGACCTTGACGGAACCCTGATTTCCGTATCCAGTGAGCTTGAGTTTGTTCTTGGCCTTTTTCGAAGAAAAGTTCTGTCAAGGGCTGTTGTGATCAGGTTTCTGTATCACTACCTCAGACATCCCATCAGAACGATGCAGGAAGGCAGGGGCTGGAACAGAGGGTACTTTGCTGGTCTTCCTGTGGATGTTCTTAACGATGAGGTGGAAGACTGCACTCCCCATCTGCTGAAGAAGGTCAGGCCCGAGGTTCTTAGGGTTTTAACCGAACACAAGCAGGCAGGTGCCGAAGTCTTTATTCTCTCTGCCTCTCTTTCCCCGCTGGTGCAGGCTGTGGCGGAAGGTCTTGGCTTCAAAAGTTTCAGAGGAAGCATTCCCGTTGTAAAGAACGGAAAATGTACAGGTCATCTTATCGGTCAACGGCCTTACGGAAAAGCCAAGATTGCCCCGGCCATGGCAATGATGGAGCAGCTTGGGCTCGAGCCTTCTCAGGCTCTGGCTCTTGGTGATTCCTGGGGCGACAGGTTTATTCTGGGTCTGTGCGGGTCTGCAATTGCAGTACACCCTGTTAGGAAGCTCAGGAAACTGGCTGTTCAGAACAACTGGACAATACTTGATGGCAGGTAAGGCGGTTAGAGCTCTCGGTGCCATATCCGGCGGGCTGGATGGCATGCTTGCATGCAGGGTGCTGATAGATCAGGGTATTCATGTGGAAGCAATTACATTTAACAGCCCTTTTTTTGACGCTGAAGCCGGGGAAAAGGCGGCAGCTGTTCTTGGCATTCCATGGCGAGAAGCAGACTTTACCGTTGATATTATCAACCTGCTGTTTGATCCGCCCAGTGGGTTCGGAAAGAACATGAATCCCTGTATTGACTGCCATGCAGCAATGTTTAGAAGGTTAAAAGACATAGCAGACGCTGAAGGTTTTGATTTTATCTTCACCGGAGAGGTTGTGGGGCAGCGTCCCATGAGTCAGAACAGAGGTTCACTGAACAGGGTCAGGAATATTTCTAAAACAGCAGGTATTCTGCTCCGGCCCCTGTCTGCCAGAATACTCGACCCTACCCCAATGGAGCTTTCCGGCCTTGTTGACAGAGAAAAGCTTCTTGACCTTAACGGAAGAGGGAGATCCAGGCAGCTTGAGATGGCAAAGCAATACGAGTTTTCCAGTGTTCCTTCCCCTGGCGGAGGATGTCTGCTTACAGATCCAGGATATGCAAACAGATTGAGAGTACTCAGAGACACAGGTCTTCTTACGGGAGAAAATGCCCGCATGATAAGAACAGGCAGGATGTTTCTTCTTGACGGTGCCGTTGGTCTTGTTGGAAGGTCGTCTGATGAGAACGACAGGATGCTTGAAGCAGGAACAGGTATTCAGCTTGATATACAGGGTATTCCAGGCCCTCTGGGTGTGCTTATAGGCAGGGAAACCCGGGAAAACCTGACCCTGCTCACAGCCATTATGGCTTCTTACACCAAAGCCACCGGGCCGGTAACAGCACTTGTAATCTCAGACGAAAACGAAGCAGTTATCACCAAAAGAATCAGTTCCGAAGAGCGCAGCAAACACATGGTAACCCTTTAGGAAGAGGTGTTCCTGATATCCTTGATTCGGCAGGTTGGTCTGCAATTGTCTTGTGGTGTTAGATGAAGGGAAAGACATGGATTTTAAAACCGGGGAAACTTATCACGGGTTTAAGCTTCTTGAAAAAGAGAATATCGTAGAAGTGCAGTCAAAAGGGCTTCTGTTCGAACATGAAAAAACCAGAGCACGCCTTGTAAAGCTTGAGAACAGCGATGACAACAAACTATTCTCAATTGCCTTCCGTACTCCTCCGCAGGACAGCAGGGGATTACCGCACATTCTTGAACACTCTGTGTTGTGCGGGTCAAGAAAATTCCCGGCCAGGGAACTTTTTGTGGAATTACTCAAGGGTTCGTTGAATACATTTCTGAATGCGATGACTTTTCCGGATAAAACCATGTATCCTATTGCCAGCAGGAATACAAAAGATTTCTTCAACCTTATGAGTGTTTATCTTGACTCGGTATTTCATCCCAATCTGCTTAATCAACCGGAAATCATGAAACAGGAAGGCTGGCACTACGAACTTCACAACCCTGATGACGAAATTACTTACAAAGGTGTTGTATACAATGAGATGCGCGGAGCATACTCTGCTCCTGAGACCATATTAAGGAGAGAAATATACAGTTCGCTGTTTCCGGACACGGTTTACGGAGTAGACTCCGGCGGTGACCCTGATGTGATACCTGAACTTACCCAGGAGCAGTTTCGTGCATATCACAGAGACTATTACCATCCATCCAACAGCTATATCTATTTGTACGGTGACGGTGATACACTGGAAGAACTCAGATTTATTAACGATGA
>CAZRXU010000160.1:0-3152 GCA_964604135.1 uncultured bacterium
TGATACCTCAGCCTTGAATACACTTCTCTTCTAAATGCTCCACCCTTGGGGTCATCATAGATTCCCTCCGGGTGAAGGAAAGCAGATACTCCTTCTTTCTTGCCAAGCCGCCATGCCATTGGGAGAAAACACTTGTAGAGATTGCTCTGCATTCTCTTGAGTTCCGGGTAGTTCTGTTCTGCATTCAGGAAGTTCTTTGTTCCAGCAGCTTCTTCATAAGCTGTTAGGTATTCTTGTTTTATGTTCAGGGTGTTGATGGTTTCATCTCTGAGTTCAGCGAGTTTTGATGCAGAATGCTTGTGAATGACGAATTCCGGGTTGTGGTCTCCCATAACTCCGCCTTCGTTCCACTCTACTTTCAGCCATGGCGGGTTGCCAAGTATCAGGTCGAAGCCATTGTTGTTCTGGAATATGTCTGCGTATTCCAGTTCCCAGTGGTGGAATCTGTAGTGTTCTGCGAGTTGTTTGATCAGTTGCAGTCTTGGGTTTTGTTGTATGATGCTTTCGATGTTGGGAAGGTTGTGTTCATCCTCAAACTGCAATGCCTGCTGTTGCGGGGTGAAGTCGTGGAAGAGGTCTACTGCTTCCCCTTCGGCTGTTCCTCCTTGGAATGCTTTTGCCTGAAGGATCAGGGAGAGTTCTCTTAACCACTCTTCCCTGGTTGGGAGCAGGTCTGTTTTGTCTATGGGCCAGAACCAGAGGGCGCACCAGTAGTCCATGGCTAGTTTCAATCTTCTGTATGGGCTGGGGTCGGTTTTTTCCGTTTCAAGGTGTTTTGCTCTTATTGCATCTTTTTCAGCTGTGGTTGTAGTTCTTCTTTTTGTTTCTTCTCTTCCGAACAGGGTGTGGGTGTCTTCGGTTTCTGTTCTTACTTTTTGCAGAGTTTCAGCATGGAGTTTCCAGAATCTGTCTATTTCCTGTGAGAGTTGTTCAAGCTGAATTATATCTCTCTGTGAGAATGGCTTTTTCTGTTTGTTCTTCCAGATTTTTATCTTGTTAAGATTTGCTTCTTCCATCTTTTTAATGACTTTGTCGGTGTAATTGGCCATGTTGGGGTCTGGCACCAGGAAATGGTAGACTGTGTTCTGTGCTCTTGTTTGCTGTGGCTTGATTCTTTGTGGAGGTGTGTTCTGATAGAATTCTTTGCTGCTTCTCAGTGTCTGTGAATGGTATGTGCTTCTTCTGGCACCTACAAGTGAATTGCCAACACGAAGCTGCAGGCCGAACCACGGTACATGGGCACCTTTGAATATTGTGTTAAGCCAGATTGATACTTCAGCAAGCTCTGTTGCAACCGGGTTAAGGTCTACTCCAAACACATTCCTGTCGGCTATGTACATCTTTATCTGCTGAAGTTCTCTTTTGTAGTTGTCGTGATCGATGGTTTTGTTGATTTCTCTTTGTTTTCTTTTCAGGTATTCTTCCGCAAGCTGGTTTACTGCCTCGTTCAGGAATGCTGCACTGCCCATTGCAGGCTCGCAGACTGTGAGTTTGAGAATATCATCTGCTGTTTTGTTCTGCAGGAGTTCCTTCAGGGCATACTTTACAAGGGTTTTTGTAAGAACTTCCGGTGTGTAGTAAGAGGCTGACTTTTCTCTGTCTCTTCCGGCCAGGCGGTAGATGAAAGAACCCCTGGGGTGCTTTAAGAGTTTCTCTTTGTTCTCATCTCTTACTTTTTCATCTTCTTTGTATTTGTACAGGTCTGTCTCTTTTATGAAGTAAGCGTTGTTTAGAACATTGTGCTCTTTGTCTCCTGCGTGCTTAACTTCATAGAGGTCTGTTTCAGCAAAGAAGCCTCTGTATGAAAGCAGTGCTTCATAAACAGCACCCAGCTGGTTGATTCCCAGTTGTGCGTAGGAAACTCTTCCCCGCCGTCTGTTTTTCCTGTTTCTTCTTTTTTTGCTGTTCCCTCTTGTAAGAGACATAAGTTCAATAACTCTTTGAAGAACATGGTTGCGGAACTTCACCCCTTCAAGAATTTTTGTTTTGCCTGGATCGAACAGATGGCTCTTCAGGGGAACCATATCAAAGGTGTTGTGATGTATTGCCTGCTCGTAATTCAGTGTGGGTGCATTGAAGTTCGTTCCTGTGTATATAAGATTAAAAAGAAGCTGAATTGATTCGTGAATATAGAAACCATTTCTGGATTCTTCGGTGTTCAGGGGTATTATCTCCAGGTCTCGCAGGGTCTCCAGGCTGTAGCCTTTTCTGTAGGCATCTGAATTCATGGGAGCGTATCCCAGTTCCGGTCTGGCTTCAATGTAGAAGATGAAAAGAAGACGGTACATGTATCTGAGGCATTCCATTGACAGTTCTGCTGCGAACCTGTCGTTTTGCTCGTAGGTTTTTTCTTTTCTGACTGTCTGGGTGTAATAGATGGCCTCATTGCCTATGAGTTCAATGGCTTCTCTGAGAGAATACTTCAGGTCTTCACTTACCCCGTAAGCATGTTTATGGGCATTTTCATCAAGGGTATCAAGAAGACTCATTCCTTCTTTTGAAACAAGGCTGTCCCGGTGAAGAAGGGCGCACATTGCCTTGATGGTAGAGAGTTCTTTTCTGCCGAGAATTTCATCTGTGTCGAATCTGAGCAGCCTTTTGTCATTCCACCGTGTTCTGTCAAGCAGAACTATCTGTGAAGTACTAACCAGTATTACCCATCTGGGAGGTTCAGGCATTGCTAAAATCTTCCTGGTAACAAGCTCTTCCCAGGTGTACTTGTGATGCTTCTTACCGTCGAAGAGTTTAAGTTCAATATTGAGCGGATCTGTTTCATCCTCGTCTTCAAGAACCTCACATACAATCAGCTCGGGTGTTCCGTTGGGTTTACTTATCCTTGCGAAGACTGGAAGCATCTCCCCTTCAGCAAGTACCAACTCCTCAGGTTGCTCTGTGTATGCAAGTGGTTCAAGAAGCAGCCTGGTTACTTCCCTCTGAAGCGTTGCTTGTTTACCTGAATCTTTCTCATTCCTGAACTGGTTCCTGAGAATGAAGAATTTCCTGCTTGAACCGGACAAAACGGAATAGGGAGCCCTTGTTCCATCTTCTTTTTCAGCTTTTGCCCACTCTTTGTAGAGTTTCTTAAGATCCTCTTCAAGAATTGCAGAAAGGTAGTGATGAGTGTAGAACTCGTTCTCATTGGTGATTCCGGT
>CAZRXU010000161.1:0-3147 GCA_964604135.1 uncultured bacterium
GCAAATTACAGCCCTCTGCAGGATTGATGTACATAACTCCAAGTACCGGTGGTTGTTTCGGTGTCATGTTTTTCCCATAGCCAGTTTAAGACAAGAATGCCTGTCAAGACCGATTACCTGTTTCATGTTAAGGGCTTCTACAGGGCAGCCGCCTGTACATAACTCGAGGTAACTGCACTTGCCGCACTGTGCAAAGTCGGACCTTTTCTGATTCATAAACTCGGTAAACTTTCTCATCTGTGTTCCTGTAAGGATTTCTTCAAGAGACTGCCGGGTGATGTTGCCCAGTGTAAGATCCGGCAGATGATCGCATGGGGTAACTCTGCCATCAGGGAAAATCGTAATTTTGCCAGTGCCTCCACCACAGGAGTATGCCCTGTCTTTCTTCGTACTCAGTTCCCCTCTTCTGTATTTGAGCACTCTATTGTACATATCCAGCAGAGTTCCCTGAATTCTACCGGGGTATTTTGAGGAAAGAACAAACAGTTCTTCAGCAGCCCTGTTCACCTTCGCCTGTTCAGGAATCATCTCCCTGTTCAGCCCTGGACCGGCAAGAAGAAAATTGTTGAATTTTATCCACCGCGCACCGAGTGAAACGGCAAATTCAGCGGTTTCAACAACCCTGTCAACGTTAAGACTGGTGGTTGTGCAGTAAAACCCGAAAGGTATTTCGGCACTGCGAAGCATTTTCACACCCTTAACCAGCTCCCGGAAAACACCTGACCCCCTCTGACTGTCAACTGTCTTTTCGTCAGGGCCGTCGAGACTGACCATAAACTCATTGAACCGCGAAGAATACTTCTTTACAGCTTCAACAACGCGGGGTGTAACAAGTGTTCCATTGGTGTTTATGGAAAATCTGAAGGGTCTTCTGTGTATTTCGCCGAGAAACTCGACAAAGTCTGGCCTTACAAGGGGTTCTCCGCCTGTTACAGTAAGCTTCAGAAGCTTGCTCCTTTGAAGCTCATCCAGAATATTCTTCCACGTAGACAAAGAAAGATCGGTATCCAAACCGCCGTAACTGGTCACCGAACAGTGCCTGCAACGCAAATTGCACTTCCCGGTTACAAGCAGGTTTGCCTCACGGGGAGAAACCCAGTACGGGGTATTCAAACCAGAGTACCCTTGTCTTTCAGCTCTTTTATAAACTCATCGAGATCTTGCTCGAGACTGTGTTCTTCCGGGTAGCGCTTCTGCAATTCAAAAAGTATTTCTGCCCGGCTTTTTCCACTGTCTATCATGTCACATATACCGAAGGCAACACCCTCTGTTACCTGAATATCGCCGTTGTCGATGTTGAAAAGAATTCCCCCGGCAGGCTCTCTTCTAAAGACAACACCTTTTGCATATTCGAGTCTTTCCATAATTCCTCCAGTTGGTATATACCCCCCCAATATAACACCGCGCAAAACTATTGGAACGGAATATCCCACCTGAAAGATCGATCCGAATCCTGCTGCTTCAGTTAGAAAGAAGCCTTTATTGAACCCCAGCTGTTCCGCTGAAGAACCACAGGTGTTTTCAACTCAAAAAAAGAGTCCCAATTATTGCTCTGCTCTGAAAAACAGTGGTACCGACCACCCTCAAAGTACCACATGGGCGAGCCGAACACCACAGGATCCTGGTAAAGAACCCACGAGTTGAATACCACACCTGTTTCAAGCCAGTACAGGTTTCCAGCTTCAACTGTTACAGTTTGCCCCAGATCAATCGTCATCTTGTATACAGGAAGCCCATCCAGAGAATCACCTGTGGCAACATAAGTAACCGGGAAACTTCCAGACACAACCGCAGTTGCGCTGTTCGGGCTGACATCTCCATTGTCGCTGGTGATTTTTACGAATATCTCTGTTGGGCGTGTTGTATTAAAATATTGGTAAATAACAATATATGTAACCTCACCAGTAAAATCAGGAGTGAAATCATCAGCCAGACTTGCGTAGAATGTTCCGCCATCAGCAGAACTGAACTCATAACCCTGCGTGAAAATAGGATCGCCTGACTGCCCAAAAGCAAAAAGGGCCAGCACAACGACCACCTCTCCGGCAATACTACACATACACCTACCCCCCGTCGCAAAACCCCTAAATACCCCTAACCAACTAATTATAATAAACAAGCAGGCATTGGGAAAGTTCCACAGTTTTGCCTCTTTTTACCAAACGGGTGAGCAGCTTTCAGCGCAAAACCAACACAAAGACACAAGCCTAGAATGAAGCTTTGATCGACCCCCAGCTGCTTCTCTGCAGTGAAACAGGCGCTCTCAGTTCAAAAAAGGAATCCCAGTTTTTACCGGCATCAGACAGCCTGTGGTACTGGCCGGCAACGTAGTTCCACATTGAAGTGCCAAACACCACAGGGTCCTGATACACCCAGTACGAACCGGTAACAGTACCGACCTCAAGCCAGTAGCATTCCCCGGCGTTTACAGAGGTTACAGAAGGAAAAGCAAGTGTCACCTCGTTGACCGGATAGTTAAACAAAGAATCACCTGTGGCAACAATAGAAGGAACAAGATCACCTGATATCAATGTGGTGGCTGTGTTCGGGTTCATATCTCCACTGTCTTTGGATACTTCGATAAAAACACTGTCGGGAGTTGCAGTGAAACACATCCACAGCACAACATACTGAAAATCACCTGATAACGCGGGAATAAAATCGTCTGCCAGGCTAGCCGCCTGAACCCCACCATCAACATTCGCTTTGATATACTCTTGAGAAAACACAGCATCGCCTGTCTGAGCAAAAGCCGACAACGCAAAAACGAAAACACAAACACTAAGAACTGTAGAAAACTTCATTTTCCTCTCCTTTGGTACCAACCCCCACCACACACGCTAAAATAGTGAACAAACTGCCTGAAAACAAGTTCCCACAGGCTATTGTCTGCAATCCCGAAAACTGTTATTATTGTGACATGACAGAAAGGAATTTTGTATGCTTTTTCCAGAAGAATACAGCAGGCCTGTGTTGCAAAGTATAGTGGAAGCGTCAGAGAATGGCTGGAATGCCACCTGTGGAGGAGGAAATTCGCCTGGTTCGGGTACGTTTGATTGCTCTGAAGGTAATGCCGCAGGTGTTGGCAAGAGCGGTTTTGACGGGCGGCTTTACACCAACCCCGACAACTCCTCCAGGCTGCTTGAT
>CAZRXU010000162.1:0-3145 GCA_964604135.1 uncultured bacterium
AAACAAATGTATACATAACTACGGGAAATACGTGGTTTGACTGACAGCGGTGTAAGAAGGGGGATTGCGATGAAAATTGATTTGAGTGAATATATAAGTGACATAAAGAGATCCGGGCTTGTAGAAGACAGATACCTGTCTTATTTCGAGTACTGGGTGCGGTATTACTTGAAATCTGGATGTTTGTCAGAAGAGGAATTTTCTCAGCGTTTGTCTGATGATGGACGGAAAGGCTGGCAGATTCGGCAGGCTCTTGATGCGCTTAAGCTTTACACGGATTATTCTAGAACGGAGAGTTTGCATCAGGTAGTATTGGGCTCCCCCCTTGCAGTACTGGAAAACAGGCTCAAAGTAAGACATTATTCCAGGCGAACTATAATATCTTATACCTACTGGTGTAAGGGATATCTTGAGTATTGCAGAAAGCGAGTATGTCAGGAGAAGGATTCAAATTCGTTTTGCGACTTCCTTACTGATCTCGCGCTGAAGCGCAAAGTTGCTGCTGCAACTCAGAATCAGGCATTTAATGCCATTCTGTTTATGTTCCGTAATGTATGGGAAAAGGAACCTGCAGGGATTGATGCTGTTCGGGCAAGGAAACCAAAAAGGCTTCCGGTTGTGTTGTCTCCCCCAGAAGTGAAGAATGTGCTCGGGCATGCAAAAGGCATCTGTGGTACAGTTCTCCGACTTTGCTACACCGGCGGATTGCGGTTGAGTGAAGCAATTTCACTAAGGATTCAGGATGTTGATTTAGAGAATGGAAACATTCTTGTAAGGGGTGGCAAGGGGAATAAAGACAGACTTACTGTTCTTGCAGGAAGCTTGGTTCATGAAATGAAGGGTATCATTGCTGATTCTCGTGTTGTTTTCGAGTCAAGCACAGTGCCGGTTACATTGCCGAATGCTATTGGCAGGAAGTATCCCGGAGCAGCAGGAAGCTGGTTGTGGTGGTATGTATTCCCATCAGAGAGAATTTGCACTGACTTCGAGTCCGGACAACCGGTACGCCACCATATTCACTCCAGCGGAGTGCAGAGGGAGATGAAAAAGGCGGTTTTCGCTTCGGGGATTTCAAAAAGAGCAGGCGTCCATACACTCAGACACTGTTTTGCAACACACCTGTTGATGGTTGGTGTAGATCTTTGTGAAATACAGGAGCTTCTGGGCCACAGCAGTCTTGAAACAACCAGGGTGTATTTGCACGTGATGAAACATATAGCGGGTTCATCGGCGGATTTGGATTTACTGGCGTAGCTGGAACTAACTCCTTTAAAATTACTATGATTTTTAACGTATTTTGCTTGAAAGGAGGAAATGCATGTACAGAGTACTGACAGGAGTTCTTGTAACCGCAACACTTCTTGCTGCAAGCGGTGTGGCCAGAACAGAGAATTCCACATCAGCAGAAGTTGATTCTCTGCAAACTGTCACAGCGGTATTCGATCCGCATGCCATGAGTGATCTGTTTGCAGACATCTCTGCTCAAGTAGGCCCAAGTGTTGTTACAATAACATCGACAACAACTGTAACTGCCCCGTCTATGCCGTTTGACCCCTGGGGGTTTGGTTTTCCCGGTATGGGAGGAGGACAACCCAGAGAATACACCCGGCAGGGCCTTGGAAGCGGTGTGATAATCAATGAAGACGGGTTGATCGTAACCAACAACCATGTTGCCGGAGATTCAGATGAACTTCAGGTTGTTCTTCCTGATGGAGAGGAAGTAACAGCGAAGCTGGTGGGAACTGATCCCAGAAGCGACATTGCCCTTATTAAAATAGAGGTTGACCATCCTCTGCCTGCGGTAACCATGGGAAGCAGTGATGATCTGAGGGTTGGGGAATGGGTTCTTGCAATAGGGTCGCCTTTTGCCTTAAGCCAGACGGTAACACAGGGCATAGTAAGCTTCCTTGGTCGTGACGGCCTTGGGCTGGCAGACTACGAAAACTACATACAGACAGATGCAGCTATCAATCCCGGCAACAGTGGCGGGGCTCTTGTTAACCTGGATGGAGAACTTGTAGGTGTAAACACAGCAATAGCGTCCAGAAGTGGTGGCTATCAGGGAATAGGTTTTGCCATTCCAGCAAGTACAGTTCAGAGTGTTGTGGATGATCTTCTGGAGTTCGGAGAGGTGCAGAGGGGATGGCTGGGTATAAGTATGCAGGAAGTAAGTTCTGAGCTTGCGAAGCAGTTTGACCTCGAAGACGCTAGAGGGGTTCTTGTTGCAGATATTCTTCCGGATTCACCGGCGGAAGACTCTGATCTGCAGAGAGGAGACATCATTACTCTGGTTGATGGCGGGGAATTTGATTCTCCCAATGACTTCAGAAATATTATTGCTGCTATTGATCCTGGTACTGAAACCAGCCTTACCGTGGTTCGCGATGGCCGGACTCGAAGGATATCTGTAACAATCGGTTCCAGGGAAGAAGATCCGCAGGTTGTTGCTGAAGACATGCAAAGTGAGTACGGCTGGCATCTTGATGACCTTTCCGACGATGTTGCTTCCCGTCTTGGTGCTTCAGGAGTATCAGGGGTCGTTGTTCTGAATGTTGCTCCAGGAGGAAGAGCTTCTATTGCAGGGATACAACCAGGAGATATCATACAGGAAGTTAACCGGCATACGGTGAAGTCGCTTTCCGAAGCGGGAGCATACCTGTCAGAAACAGTTGGAGACGCTCTGCTGCTTGTCTGGAGACACGGAAGGACCATGTACATGGTTCTTTAGGGAGTTTACAGGGTTACACGCTGCTTCCACAAGGGGCAGCGTGTAATTCTGCAGCGATATTGCCTATGTCAGAGTTTTCCTGATTTTTTCTGTGAGGAAAGAGAGAGAGAGTTCCTCGCCACTGATTCTTCTGAACAGTTCAGGGAACGGATACTGCCCCGAGGGTTTCATAACCTCATGGGCTATGAACCAGCCAAAGGCTTCCGGTTTCTGCACTATGTCTGCTACAGATTCTTTTCGAAGAAAAACCTCCTCCAGCATGTCGCCTGTTAAATCTCCCAGAAGATAGTTATGCAGGTATATAGGATGTGTTGTGTAATGAATAGTACTGGCCCAAACCGGCTGATCTGCATAGGGTTCCTCTCCGAACAGACTCTGCTGATTTTCCCGGAACAGGTTGTTGATATCATCAAGGTT
>CAZRXU010000163.1:0-3085 GCA_964604135.1 uncultured bacterium
ATTCTGGGGCTTATAGAGTTCGACAGCGGCACCGTTGAGGTAAACGGTCTTTCCATTGAAAACCGAAGAAGCAGCATTCTGAAAGATGTAGGGGCAATTCTTGAAGGAGCCAGGAACATCTACTGGCACCTCACACCAATGGAAAACCTCGTTTACTTCGCCGGAATCCGCGGCATTCCAAGAAAGCAGATGGCAAAAAGGGCAGAGTACCTTCTGGAGAGCCTGGAACTTACAGATGTGGCAAACAAGGAGATTAGACAGTTTTCAGCAGGAATGAAGCAGAAGTGTGCTCTTGCCTGTGCCTTCGTACACAATCCGTCAATACTTCTGCTTGACGAGCCCACCCTCGGGCTTGATGTAGAAATAACAAGAACGATAATGAGCTGGCTCAAAGATGTTGTAGAGAAGGAAGGCAAAACAATCGTGATCACCTCTCACAACATGGACTTTGTGGAAAGCATCTGTGAAAGAATTCTTATCATCAGAAAGGGTGAAATAATCTCCCACGAAACTGTAAAGTCTCTGAAGGAGAAGTTTGCAGGCAAACACTTTCTGATTGAGCTTGAAAGGGAACCCGACTCTTCTCTTATTCATAGTATTTCGCAGCTGGGAAATGCTTCTTCTTCTGAAAACACACTGCGACTTGAGCTGAAAACCCTTGACAACCTGCTTCCTGTCATGCAGCTGCTGAACAGCAGCGGGCTGAAACTGGTGAATTTTCAGAGTGTGGAAAATGATCTGGAAGACATCTTTCTTGAGGTTATCAGGGAGAATACACAATGAAAACACTGAGCCTTATGGGTGCCGAGAGCCGGATGATGTACTGGAGCCTCAAGCGGTATATGTTCAACACTGTGGGAATGGTTATTACGCTGTTTATCATTTTCATGGGTATGTTCTGGGGAGTTAAGTCACTGGGGGGGTCAAGTATTTCCGGTGACTCTTTAGACAGTATGCTGGTGGGCTACATTCTGTGGGTCAGCGCCATGCTTGCCCTTGGCAACACAGGGGGTGAAATTCTAAGCGAATCGCAAAAGGGTACCCTTGAGCAGCTGTATCTGTCTCCCCTTGGCGCGCACCGTGTTTTCTTCTTCAGAGCTATTATTAACATACTGTTCAACTTCATCGTCATTACTGTTATGCTGTACCTGTCTATGGCTGCAACAGGCAGATGGATGCAGATAAACCTGCTGTATATGTATGGGATGATCTTTGTTTCAACCCTCTCTCTTGTGGGCATAAGTTTCATGATGGGCGGGCTTGGCCTTATACACAAAAAGATCGGTTCCATAAACGGAATACTCTCTTTCGGCCTTATCGGTCTTATGCTTCTACCCACCTATCCTGTAGCACCGTATTCATTTCTACCGTTTATCGCCGGTGCCGGAGCAATGCGTAAATTCATTGTTGAAGGCACAGGTTTTCCTGTGTGGTGGTACCTGTTCATTGCAGGCAACAGCCTGTTCTATCTGGCTCTTGGTCTTGCGATCTTCAGAAGAATGGAAAAAAAGGCAAAACGCCTTAACAAGATGAACCAGTACTGATTCAGAGTTTTCAGCAACATCCGGTGTCTTATGGTTCACTGTGTTCATGCACGTTAACAATGGGTTGCATTCCATTATTGTCATGATATTTTTGGAGTGTCACCCATAATTATCAGCAGGTTGTATGCAGACCAGATATCTTCATCGTTCCACCTTATACAAAAGCCTCCGCAGAGCACTGCGCAAAGAATCAAAATACTGCCTGTGGGGCTGGTCTGTACTCCATAACTCTGGCCTGAAGTTTGAGAATTTTGTGGTTTCACATCTTCTGAAATTCTGTGATTTTGTTTCTGATACATTCGGGTAATATCAGCGGATCGATTCCTGAACGCCCTTGTATGAAACAATCGGGAAACAACAATAGCATCATCTACACACTATAACACAGCTTTCGAGAAAACTCTTGGGTCATCCTGATATATTGTAGTACTATTTATTGCCGAGAAGCCTTTCATACTCGTCATGACTACCAATCCAAACCCATATACAGCATTCCTCATCTTTTATACTTAATGCCCTATGAGATAAACCGATACGAACTGAATACAACTCCCCCACCTTCTTAAACTGCAAGGAGTGGTGGGATGGATTCTCCCTCAATGTGTTAAATGCTTTATCTGCTAAGTTCTGCACATAAGAAGTTTGTTTATAATACTGTTTCCAAAATCTCTTAGTGGTAGTATGCCTCATAAGGGCTTTAATTGGTCATTCTGCTTTTCAGATAGAGCTTCCTTAAACAAAAAATCCAGTTTCCCTCGTTTTGAATCACTTTCAATTTGATTATCCCATTCCTCAAAATCCTTGCCATAAAACCATTTTCTTAAAATAGAAAAGTCTTTTTTAGGCAACAACAGTATTTGCTCTTCTATCTCTTTAAGTGCCAACATTATAAACTTCTCCTTCCACTTGAATATGCTTGTATCATAGTAGAATCTGATATTCGGTCAAGCTTCCCGATCGTTTACTTCATGTACTCCAAAGCGGTACTGACTACACCGATCGAAATTCAGGTGTTCGGCAATATCAGCGGATCGATTCCTGAACGCCCTTGTATGAAACAACTGGAAAAACTACAGAGGAATTGAACACAGGAAGACCAGTGGTTCTTCCCCTGCATTTTTAAAACCGTGCTCTTCATTGGGAGCCACAAAAACAACACTGCCTGCTTCCAGCTCTGTAAAACCGTCGGGTTTTAAAGCCTGTCCCTTCCCGGAAAGCACATAGATCACATGCTCCCAGTTGTGGGTGTGATAGGGAGTGTACCCAAGGGGTTCTACTATGAATTGCCTCATAATGAAGTTGGGGGCACCATCCGTCTCTGAGACGAGTACCCTTTTAGCAACACCCCTCGCTCCGTCCATATCCACAGCCTGAGCTTCGATATCGGAATACCTGCGAACTACCATCTGAAAACTCCTCTACTCTACCTCGCAGTGTGTAAGAACATCAACTGCAAACACCGGAAGGGTTGCCTCTATGTGCTTTGCCACAGCGCACTGCTCTGCAGAGCGAATAAGCGGTGCATGGTACTTCTGAGGGAA
>CAZRXU010000164.1:0-3009 GCA_964604135.1 uncultured bacterium
GCAGTTGTTGGCAGACAGCCCTTCGGAGGGGGAAGAGGATCAGGTACAAACGACAAGGCGGGCAGTCATCTTAACCTGCTGCGGTGGGTAACTCCCAGAACAATAAAGGAGACTTTCTCGCCTGCACTGAGCTACAGGTACCCGTTTCAGATGGAGTAGGATCAAGCTGTATTCTAGAAAGGCCGATCTGTTGCCGAATTGCTATTTATAGAGTATGAACCATGCTATGCTGTGTAGCTTTGACAACAGGGTTGATGCGGACATACAGGAGGAACCATGGTTCGCTGTGTATTTCTGGTATTTTTTGCTCTGCTGATGTTTTTGGCATGTATTTCTTCCGACACCGGTGACGGTAATTATGCAGGATCGTCATTTGCTTCAAGCCCGCTTGACCCTGATTCCCTGAATCGTTTGTATCGATGGTCCATGTCAACCGGCCAACCTCTGTGGGCAGATTCTTCTTCGCGCCGGGTGGTTGTTGGTGCGTATGAAGAGTTTACCCTTGAAATACCGGATAGTATGCAGTACATGATTCCCAATGGTCTCGCTGTTGATTCTTTAAGAGTGTTTGTTATGGACAATACGGGAAAACTGCTTTCCTGTTACGACCATAATGGTTCTCTGCAGTGGCTGATCGGGGGTAGAGGCGAGGGCCCGGGAGAGTACATGGGATGTGTTAAGCTGTCCCTGGGGGATAGAGTTCTTCTTGCAAGAGATGCCACGCTTGGAAGGTTAGACTGGTATTCTTTCGATGGAGACCTGCTTTTGTCCTGTGTGATACCATACATTCAGTTTGCCCTGCCGTACGAATCATCAAGCTGTGTTGCATTTTCCTGTATGTTTGATGCTGGTGTTGTCCGCCTGTACAACAGCAGTGGGGAACCTTTGGGCGAAGGATGGGGAGACGATACCGATCGTTACACAATTCCTTACTTTCCGTATTACAGGTATGGAGTACTTTCAGACGACGGTCGGTTTGCAGTAGCCTCTTACAAGCAGACATACATACTGTTTGGCTCCATTGACGGTGAATTCCATATTGGAGGTAGAAACTTACCATACTCTATAGATTCTGAAATCAGTTACACCTCAAAAAATGGACAACAGGGTATTCAGGCGATTCCTCTAGTAGGTAGTATGTTTATTGGCCCACATGGTATGGTTAACATACAGATGATTATGCCGGATTATGACGGCACCAGCCCGGTTTCTATCTCCGGTTCAGAGAGGGAGTATTCGCTTATAGACAGGTATTCGTGGGATGGTGAGTATCTTGATAGTTATATCGTTCCGAAGGGCAATATCTGGTCTTTAAGCTATGCGAATAATTGCATCTACGCAGTTGGACACGATGAATCAGTTTACCGGTTTCCAGTTGTTGTTTCAGAATAGTGTTCCGCCTTCAATTTCGGAAACAACTTTAGAGCAAGACATGAATTATCCGGAGCCACAGTAAACAAGTCGGCACGATTGCAGTATGATCAGACCGGGCAAGGTAGCAGGGGGGCAGAGAACAAGAACTGAATTACAACTGCATCGGTTTTTGAAATAATTCCCTCTGCCGTGTGTATAATTTATGCGAAAGGAGGGCTTATGCTGTTTTTGATATTCATGGGTGTACTGATGCCCCCTGAGGGAGAAATTGCTGCCATGGAGGCATTCAGTCAGGGAAGAATGAATCTGGTGTACACAGGAGAGCTTCAGCCGGAAGGGCATCGTGACACTGAAACAGGTATGCTTCTGGAGCCGCCGGGTTGTGAGTGGGCTCAGCAGGCAGAGGAGTTCAGTGAAAACTGGAACAGTTACATGCAGTACCTCTGGTCTCGCGTGGGAAGTGACAGCACTTATTTTGTTATCAGAACTGAAACGGAAAGTCTTGAGTACCGGAGGTGTGAACTGGTTTACAGAGATGCCTGGGGATCAGTGCCCACCGAGATATTCCCTGAAGAATTTGCCGCCCTTTTGGAGACTTCACAGTACTCCCTGAGAGACACTATCGATAACATCTGCCAGCTTGAAATGTATACTCCACTTCAGGAAGACACCATCCGGACGGAAATACCTGTTCGTTCGGAAGTTGTTGCCCGGTTGTTTGACAGAGGAAGAAGAGAAATACGGCGGAATCAGATGGTTAACTGAGTCTGCTTCCTGGACAAATGCGGGTTCCTGTGATTGGATCTCTCGGAAACGACCTTGCTGTGAAGCTTGTTATTTTGCTATAGTGCGGTCGTGTATGGATTAGTGGGGTATCTTTATGGATAATGAAAGAATAGTGGGTTATTGGTTTTCAGAAGGAGAGCAGGCTCTTGATGTTGCCCGACATCTTTATGAGAAAGGAGACTATTCCTATGCTCTTTTCTTTGGACATCTTGCCGTTGAAAAGGTACTCAAAGCAATACATGCCAGGAAGATTGACCAATAGGTTCCACGGTTGCATAACCTGCTCAGACTGGCACTGGAAGCGGGCATAGAGGTAACGGACGAACAGAAGCAGGTACTGATAAGAATCACTGCCTTCAATCTGGAATCCAGATACCCAGACTACAATAGGGAATTCAGAAAAAAGTGTACACAGCAGTTTACACGACAGGAGCTGATACAGATAGAGGAGACTTTCAAATGGTTGAAATTGAAGCTGTAGTTTTGAAGAATGTACAGCTGTTTTTAAGCAAGCTTCGTAAGGCAGGTTTTAAAGTAGTCAAGGCATACATTTTCGGTTCCTATGCAAACGGTTCTGCTGACAAATGGAGTGACATTGATGTTGCTGTTGTTTCACCACAGATTGGGAATGACCGTTTTGATGAGAGGATAAGACTCACAGAGCTTGCAGCAACTGTTGATGTGCGGCTGGAGCCACTGCCGTTTAATTACGACAGTTTTGTTGAAGAAGATCCTCTCGTACGACAGATAAAAACAGAAGGCATTGTTGTAGCGTAATTGTCCTTGCCGTTTTATCGTCTACAGGTTTAGAAACAGTTTTACCGGAGTCGCACTGTCAGGTCATTCTTC
>CAZRXU010000165.1:0-2950 GCA_964604135.1 uncultured bacterium
TCAGAATTCTTTTTTTGAAAACAGATACAGCACCATTGAAAGCACAACCAGAGACCATACCAGCGGATACAAGTTTTCGGTGACACTGGTCAGCTTGTGGAATATGATGAAGTCCTGCTGCTCTATCGGGTTGACTGGTATACATCCGTACATCAGGTTTTTGAACCCCGCACCCAGAGGAAGGAAATACTCCTGATACGCGGTATTGTATTCCATTGTATCTGTTACTTCGTTAATAAACGTGGATTTTATCAGAGACATAACGCGAATGCCGGGAAGAACAATGGAAACCAGAGTGATGTATTTTGAACGGACTGCGTAGTACAGCAGAACGTTAAGAGCCACCAGCACAGCGGCTATCTGCAGAATACCGAGAAAACTGACAAGTATATTGTGGGGTATGGTGTGAGATTTGATGGATGCTGTGGCTGCAATGATGCCAAAATACACTGCAGAGACCAGCGATATGTGTACAAACAGTTTCCACAGCAGGCGAAGCATGTACCGCAGCCTTGAGCCAGGCAGGGCAAGCCACAACTTGATTCTGTTGCTGGCCAATTCTTCAAAAAACAGTTTCAATGAGATAGCAGAAGCGTATGAGCACACTGCAAAAAGGGTGAAAAACTCCCAGAACCCGGAACCGTCATATCTGGTAGATCTGTCATAAAGTTCCAGCACAACTATCATTACAGCAATCACCAGTACAAAAACACCAGTAAATGCGATAATGATTTTGTTACGCTTTGCAGTAAGCACTGCACCCGCCTCTCATTGCAGCAGAGCTTATCTCTGGAATACAATATTCTATAATATCTTTAGACAAATTAAAACTCCATGGATTTGATTTTTATAGATATTACGACACCGGCAATCAGAAGCCACACAACCGAGTATATGTTTGCCTGTGCAATCCGGTAAAAACCATCGGTATAAATGTCTGAAAACCAGTGCACGATGTTATACACACCGATATCAACAGGCAGAACAGATCGCACCACGAGAACACCCAGTGCCTGTTTGCTGCTCATGAACATCTGTGATATATAAAGAATGAACCATGGCACTATTACCATTATCGGCAGTGTGAGCTCACCTGGAACAAAAAGAGTAATCAGCATAGACAAAACAGTTAGCAGCAGTGACAACTGCAGTATACCCGCGGCTATCAGAAAGTAGTTTACCGTACAGTTGTGAAACTTGAGCTGATGAACAAAAACAAGAGCCAGCATCAGAACAACGATTACCAACAGGCTTCTAAGCCAGATGCCCAGAAACACTCTTTTAAAGTATTCGGTGCGTGATCCTGGCAGTGCAAGCCAGAGTTTAATTCTGTTGCTGTTCAGCTCTGCAAGCAGCTGCTTGCTGGATACCATGGCAACGACAGAATAGAACACCACAGAATAGGAAGGCAAATCCATGAAGAAACTGCTGAGCTTTTCCACAGACAGTGTTGGCAGATAAAGAGCCAGTGCAATGGCTGCGGCAGCTGCAACAGAGAAAACACTGGTGTCGAATTTTTTTGTAATCATTCCACTGCAACCAGAAAAATGTCTTCAAGGGTAACATCAGTTGCGTGTTTCTGCGCAGTATCGCCGGAAAGACCTTCCCTGTTCACAATACAGTGTTCAGGGGAGCTTAAGAAGCGATGCTCTGCCGGAATACCAAGGGAATCAGCCACTTCAAGCGGCAGTTTCACCGTATTCTTCATGTTATTCATTGTGCCGGAAGCTTTGTTTACGCCATCGTGTATTATGAGATAGTTTCCCCCCTGGCGCTGGGCTTCGTGTATTCTGTGTGTGCTCTGCAGCACTGTTGTTCCACTCTTACACATCTGGTTTATTCTGTTTCTGACCAGATGAATATTGGTGGGGTCAAGAGCTTCCATTGGCTCGTCTAGAATTACTGTTTTCGGGTTGCCGGACAGGATAAGAGACAACAGCAGCAACCGTCTCTGCCCTTTTGACAAAGACTTCATTTTTCTTTCAATTCTGTCTGAACACCGGAACTGGCCTGCAAGTTCTTTTACAGCATCAGTGTCAATCATAGCCCCGTTTTTGTTGTATTCCCTCACAAGATCAAGAAGGTTGCATCCTTTGGGCATTTCAACATCCTCAGGCAGGTATCTGAGCCTTTCCCGTGAGGAAGGGTTGAGCGAGCTGACCCCGTCTATGAACACCTCTCCTGTGTCCTGTTTTCTGAGGCCTACCATAATGCTCATAAGTGTGGATTTCCCGGCCCCGTTGCTGCCCAGCAGCACTGTGTTGACCCCCCGTTCTATTTCGCAGCAGAACCCCGGTGCCAGCCCTTGAATACTTCCGTATTTCTTTCCCAGATTCTGCACGGAAACAATGCTTTCTGATTTGGTATTGCCGGACAAATCAAACCTCCCGAACGATGCTACTCAGGGCGTCAAAACCACAGGACAGCTTCACCTGATGATATACTCGCTGAAAGCAGATTCTAAAGGATTGGCAACCCACAGACAACTGTCAATAACTGTTATTTCCAGAACATTCTCGGGGATGATAAATGAATCGAGGTATTCACCGTTGATGGAATACCTGTCACACACTGCCAGTTCGGCAATATCATCATCAAGTGAGGTTACCTGTGTTTTTTCACTTGTCAGCGGTGGAAGAACAACCACAAGAGTAGTGTCGTCAAAGGCGCAGATGTCTACTATGTGGATGTTGAAGAAACCTGGATCATTTTCAGGAATACTAAGCGGTATTCGGCGGTAGAACTCGTTTACCATTTCCATGGTGTAGATGTTGTACAACCGTACATTGCTTTCGTAGAAGGAGGCTACAGCCAGAATTGAATCCCCGAGAACGCAGCTGAACATGTTTCTGTTTGAAATAACGATGTTGGTTTCCAAAGAGGTATCCCACCCGCCGAAAGACCACAGCTTATCGCCGGTGTCTGTGTTGAACACAGTGATAAAATCATT
>CAZRXU010000166.1:0-2911 GCA_964604135.1 uncultured bacterium
CAAACTCGGCAAACATGGCCTGCCTGAACAGAGTGGTTCTGAAATCGTTTATCTGGCTGTCTATTAGATAGGCAATTATATCCTTGTTGTCTGTGTTCTTTCTCAGGTAGTTTGCCAGCAGCATCTCGTTGGTTATGCTGGCTACCTCGGCTACAAGTATTCTGTAGTCTGATGTATGGTAGGGCTGGTTGGTTTTCGAGAACCAGCTGTGCATGGAATGGCCTGCCTCATGGGCCATTGTAAACACAGAATCAAGCGTACCGGAGAAGTTAAGCAGCATGTACGGGTGGCTGTCGTAGCAGCCGCCGGAGTAAGCTCCGCTTCTCTTTCCAATGTTTTCGTATCTGTCTGTCCAGCGGTCTTTAAAACCCTGACGAAGAGTGCTTGCGTAGAGCTCTCCCAGGGGCTTTACAGCCTCAAGGGTCATCTCTTCGCCCTGGTCTATCGTGTATTTTGCATCAACATCGTGTACAGTGGGTGTGTAAACATCGTAGAGGTGCATTTTCGAAAGCCCCATCACGCGTTTCTTCATTGCGTAGTACTTGTGCATAACCGGAAGGCTTTCGTGCACAGAGTTTATCAGAGCCATGTATACGGTTTTGCCCACCCTGTCGTGAAACAGTGAAGCTTCTATGGCAGACGGGAAATTCCTTGCTTTCGCACGGAAAATGTTTGTTCTCACCTGACCGTCAAGAAGGGAGGCCAGGGTTTCAGTGTTGCCTCTCAGCTCTTTGTAGAAACCTCTGAAGGCGTTTTTTCTTACATCGATATTCGGCCCTTGAAGAAGGGGAATAAAGTTTCCGTGGGAGAGCTTGATCTTTTTTCCGGAATCATCGGATATCTCGGGAAATCTTGCTGGTATCTCGACATTATTCAGTTTTCCAAAGGTACCCATAAAGCCTCTTGTGGCGTCAGAGGCGAGAACCATAATTTTCTCTTCAGCAGCAGAAAGAGTGTGCGGTCTGTTCCGTAGAATGTCTTCAAGCCAGACTTTGTAGGTGGAAAGGGGTGTGTTGTCAATCCAGTTTTTCATTGTGTCTTCGGGCACCGAAAGAACAGCAGGGCTGAACCAGCTGGCAGAGGCCGCGAGGTTGGTAATAAGATCCATTGCCTTCTGGTTCATCTCGCTGCCTGACGGATCCGACAGATCCTGATCGAGAATCATGTGGGCATATGTGATTATCTTTTCGACCTTGCGATTGGCATCGAGGAAGGCCTCAATTACTTCAAGAAGTTTCCCTGAAGACTCTGTTGCAGTGTCTTTGAGGGAAGCAATCTTTTCAGGAAGGTCGGATGCGCTTTCCAGATCCTGTTCCCAGTCTTCAACAGTTTTGTACATTGCGGTCAGGTCCCATGTGTCTTTTACAGGAACATCAGATCTCTTTACAGGTTCATTCATTTGTTCTATCCATTCGTATTTCTGAGAAGTCCGCAAAGCAATACGGATTTGCGGAATCGTTAGTTGTAGCCCAATTCCTGAATATACTACGGTAGTATAATATGTTTGTCTTTGATTTTCTGCCATGTTTTGTTACCGGTCTCTGAAGTGATTATCTTCCGGTTCCTGAAAGGAGAGGTCGGTGAAAACCCCGCTTGTAAAACTGCTTGTTACAGTTCTTCTGCTTGGAGCGGTAAGTACTATTTTCATGAGTGTAATGCCCGACTACCTCAGAAATGAGCTGGGTGTTAACGGTGAAGTCCGCGGGGCTCTGGAAGTTCCAAGAGAGTTTCCAGGATTTCTTCTGGTGTTCATAGCTGGTTTTCTTGTTAGAATCCAGCGGAGCAAAGCTATTGCCATGGTGTTTATCATAGGAATAGCAGCTTTCTTGGGGTTTGCATTTTTCACCAATTCCCTTCTGCGATTTGTTCTTTTCATGGTGGTATGGTCATCAGCGATGCATGCTTTTATTCCACTTCGAGATACAACAGCAATAGAAATAGCCGGTCAGGACAGAAGAGGCTGGGTATTGGGCAGGGTAGGAGCCTACAGATCCATCGGCCTGATCACAGGAACAGCTATTGTGTGGCTTCTTATGAGTCAGCTAAAAACCGATTTCAAGGTTACATGGATTGTTGGTGCAGTCCTTCTGATTCCGGGTATTTTCATATCCCTTAGTTTGCCGCATTCAACGGGTGACCGGAACAGAACCACAGCAAAAAGATTTGTGTTCAGAAAAAAATACCGGCTGTTTTATGCTCTCTGCATGCTTTTCGGCGCCAGAAAACAGATATTCCTTACTTTCGCACCCTGGTTGCTTGTTTCCGTATACAACCAGAGAGCTCCCCAGCTGGCCCTTGCAATGGGAGCCAGTGCCCTTATTGGTATTTTTCTCAAACCTGTGTTCGGCAAACTTATAGACAGGCTTGGTGAAAGAACTGTTCTTATGGCAGACGCAGTTCTGATTCTGCTATTAAGCACTGCCTATGCTGTTGTTCCGCAGCTTGCAGGCCCGGGAACTGCTATTGCTCTTCTGTACTGTTTCTTTGTGCTTGACGAGCTTCTGTTCAGCCTTTCCATGGCAAGAACCACATATCTTTCCGGCATAATACAGAACGAGGCTGAAATGGTGCCAACCATAGGTCTGGGTGGAACTATCGATCACATAGTTTCCATGACAGTGCCTGTGATTGGCGGAATACTGTGGGTAAAGGTCGGCCCGTGGGCGGTGTTCGCAATGGCGGGCATGGTTGCTGTGATAACCTTTTTTACAGTATCAACCATGGGGAAGCAGCCTCAGCACACAACTGGAAAGCACATCTGACATCATCTCAAGTCTGTTTCTGGAATTCGTGCACATGGTTCCACGGCCTGCAAAAAGCAACACCGGTACAGAGCCGTCGGGGGTAACCACAGGTACAATTGCAGCGCCATCCGGGAAAGAGCTTGTGTCACTGAAAGGAAGCCTGTCCT
>CAZRXU010000167.1:0-2590 GCA_964604135.1 uncultured bacterium
AGCAGCAGTTCACTGCCTGGCATATGGGCCTTCATTTTTCTACTAAGCACTGCTTTCCCCCTCTGACATTACCACAGTTTTTCTTCAACAATAACCCAGCTGTATTCTAAATAAAAGCACTCACCTTCACCAGAGAACATCCACCCTGCAGCCGGAGCTTGCTGCTGTAACTACCCAACTCTGCGTCCTATAGCATTACACAGAGAGAAGCAGCTATTGTGGTACTCTCTTTTCTCTCTTCCCTTGTTGGCATCTGCCTCCCTCCATATTTGCTCACAGTTGCAGTAAAGCGCACGTATTCACTTGCAGCACTGGCTCTGCAAAGGTTAACAGGCAATACTACCAGAAAGGAGTGGAATAGGAATAATTCTGTGGCTGGAAGCAACATGATATCAGGCTGATTTTCATGAACACTGGAAGGAAGTACATGAAGCACGCAATCATCCTCGCTGCAGTAGTCTCTATTGCAGCAACCGCACAGACAGAGACTTCTTCACTTTGGGTTGAGGAAGTCTTTTCGGTTGAAACATCGGAAGACCTTGAAGCCTCTCTTACAGACGGCTATCCCATGCCCTGGCTGGCTGAAATTCTTGAAGACGAAACCATTCCGGAAGAAGACCGCTACTGGCTTGACTGCAGGGTAAGAGCAGTTATTGCGAGAGACCTCCATCTTTTTTACAACAGAAACGGGGAAGCGGTTCATGTTGAAGCGGAAGGCGGCATCAGGAATGGTGAGTCTTATTGGAGGGAAACCTTTATAGTTGAACCGAATTTTATTGATAGAAGGGCAAGTTCAATAGATCACCCTGATGCCAATCTATACAATTGGCGGGAATTTCTTCCAGAATACGAACCACCATACCACTTCATCAGAACACCTGGTTATCTTTGTAACAGGTTTGGTGAGAAAATCGGTGATATCGCAACGACAGACATTAAAATTCGTCTATCCAGGGATGGAAGCGTTGGGATATACACAAGCGGTTGGAATCAACACAGCAACCCGTCTAGAGTCTTCTTCTTAAATTCTCATAACGATGTTAACGAATTAATAGTCGGCCCCAGAGTTACCTCCAATTCAGGAATGCAATGTGTATCAATGGCTGAAGATGGTTCATTAAGTGCCATTGTATGCTTGAGATGGATGGAAAACCGAGAGCAGCAGAGTGATTTGGATCTTGATTTCAGTGAAGGAAAAACACTGATGGTCTTTACAGGTACGGGTGAATTACTCTACTCAAGAAAAATGTCTAACTTACCCGTTTACATGCCACTGTTTTCACCGGATAACCAATTCATTGCCTATGCATGCTCAGATACCACATATCTTCTAGATGCACAAACCGGAGAGACAATTTATGCCTGGGAAAACTACGGCCCCATATACCCATGTTTTACCAGAAATAGTAAATACCTCTGTGTATCATCTGTTGAACTCTCTAGAATTTATAACTGCGAAACATGTGAAACAACATTTGAATTTTCCGAAAACCCATACCCAAGTTATGGATTTACAAGGAATAGCCACATAGTGGTATCAGCAGACAATTCACTTTCTGTAGTTACTGGAGACAGATGTGTCCGCCCGGGTACTGGAAGAGAATTCTACAATGAGATATTCCTTGGAAAAGTTCTTTTTTCCTCCGAGAGAATGGAAAACTATAGAGTACAGGAAGTTTCTCCCAATGGATGCTTTATAGATTTGCAGGATTACTGTCCATTTATGGGAAATCTATGGGACGGTTTTGTTATCCCCTATACTGTTCTGAGAATCAGGGAGGATCGCTAATAAAAACTTCAATAACAACTGTTGCTACTCTTCTGTTAGCATCTACCTCTATGGCCATTCCATGGCCGATATCACCTGCACACCGCAGACTCCTGTTGAAGAACACATAGCAGAAAAATTCATTTCTGTAGCCCGACCGTGCGCATTACAGTTCAGCTGCCCTGTTTGCACAGGCTGTTATGTTATCTGCCATGAAAAGTAGAAAACAGTCTGAGCTGAGAGAAACATTCAGGATATCTATAACTGAAGGTGTTTACTCTCAGATTTACACAAGCATTGCAGGGCCCGGTTCTGTGTTTCTTACAAAGCTGCTTGTAGTGCTTGGTGCGTCATCAATACAGTTCAGCATTCTCGCCGCAACAGGGCAGTTGTTTCTGGTGCTTATGCCCCTGGGTGCGCTTGTAACAAGAAAACTTACACTGCACAGATCAGCTACGGTAAAATGGGCTGTTGCAGGGCGTGGCCTTGCACCTCTCCTGGGGGTGATTCCCCTGTTTCTTTCAAACAGGCTTTCTCTCACTGCGGTGCTTGCGGTGTTTGCCATTTCCACTGCACTTCTGTCTGTATCTGCCAACATCTGGGCAGGATGGATGGCCAGAATGGTTCCTGTTCGGATAAGGGGAAGGTTCTTTGCCAGAAGAAACGCCGTTCTTCTGTCATTCGGTCTTTCCACTGCATTCCTACTGGGTCTTCTTGTGGACAGGTTCAACAACGATCCCGATACACTTCGCTTTGTTCTGGCCGGGCTGTTCCTGCTGGCAGGCGTGATCGGGCTTGTTGGTTTAAAAATACTTCTGAGAC
>CAZRXU010000168.1:0-2530 GCA_964604135.1 uncultured bacterium
GCCTGATGTCTCTGCTTATTCTGGTTCTTGCATCTGGCTGGAGTCTGTCTTTTCCAGGAAGCAACCACGGCCTCCTCGAACCGAGGATATTCTTTCAGCCAGATGAAGACCAGTTCATATACACAGAAATAGCAGATGAAGTAACTATGGTGAGATACGGCCCTGTTACCTTCGGTGTGGGGCTGTCTATCGATACCTACATGGGAACCAGCAGTAAAGATTCAGACATCGCGTTCAATGTGTACGGAGGTCACTGGAACATCCGCGGTTTCTTTGGTATGGACTACAGAAATCTTCTGTTCTCTCTGTTTACCGACCACGAGTGTTTTCACAACATAGATATGGCAGACACCAGCGGTCAGTACATGAACAACCTGAAACTGGGTGTTGGAAATCACCTGCCCTCAGATCTCCGCCAGGGCTTCATGCCAGCAGGAGCTGTACCTGAATACCGTGTCAGCGCCGGCATCTACCGACCAAAAGGGCCCACATTCCAGAAGGGGCACATCTTTGACTGGTCTCTTCACGGAAATGTTGATTATCCTCTTCTGGCAGAGGGTGATATGGTCTACGGAACCATTCTGCACTCCGATGTGTATTTCCATCTCGACGGTGGTTCAAGCAGCAGGTTTTCAAGTGAGATATACGGCAGACACCACTGGGACAGCGGCGACATCGTTGTGTTCTTCAGGCACCATGTTCACGATACGCAACCAATAAGACCCCTTGAAGGAGAAACCAGCTTCGGCATCAGATTCCAGTGGTAGTTCTACCCTGTCAAAGAAAATATTCCCGTAAACAGGAATGTCCCTGCTATCACAGCGATGATCTGAGCTGCTACATTAAAAATCCATAGTAGAAAAGCCTTCCCGAAACTGGTACTGTACGATGCCTGTAGCACCAGAATTGTAAGACCCAGCCCGATAAGAAAACCCACTGCAGTACCACCCACAGGAACCCACGAGAAAATCATGGCAAGCAGCAGTGTTGAAAGGGCACAGGCAATGGATACCTTTACAGCCCTGCCGAAAGTTGCCCTGAGAACCCCGGCCATTTTCGCCCCCACATGCAGGAAAAAAGAGTTAACAACAACTGCGATAACGGCAATCAGCCACAAGCCGGTAAAACTCAGCACCAGGTATTTCACTTGAATCCTCCTAATCAGTAAACGGGTAGCGCTGTTCTGCTACAACCACAGGCGGCACCATTCCTGCTGCCTGCTGCACAGGTTTACCTATGCTGAGAATCCTGGAAAACAGTTCAAGAGGGCGCCAGTTCCACCGGAAATCCTTCAGCGGCTTTACAATCTTCCCGTTCTCCACAAGGAATACGCCGTCCCGCGTCATTCCTGTAAGTTTGAAGGTTTTCTGATCCACAAACCTGATGTACCAAAATCTTCTGATCAGTATTCCTCGGTCTACACCGGAAACCAGGTCTTCAACGGAACCCTCTCCGCCGGCCATATCCACGGTTTCAGGAACGAACAGAGGCCGTCTTCCCGTTTTCTGTGCAGTAAATCTGTCGCAGGGAAGGTTCTTCAATACACCTTTTTCAATCCACACAACATCCCTTGCAGGCAGTACTTCCATGTTGAATGGAATACCTGGTGGCTCCCCGAACAGTGAAGAAGACAAACTGAAGTTTTCACCGGTGATCTTCTTTCCCTCCATGTCGCTGAAAACACTGGTGCCCTCATCAGCCAGACGGGCGCTCATTATCCATGGAAAGAACATCAGCAAATTCCAGGTTGCCTGAGGTTCCAGGATCAGTTTGTAATCACCGGGAGGCACATCTGAAGCGTTCTCATCCATTTTTACCTGCTCAACTATCTTCTGTATCGCCGGATCGACCTCCAGCCCTGCCCATGCTGTTCCCTTAAGATAAGTTTGACTTGAAGCAAGCCCTCTGTCCATTGTAAAAGAAAGCCCGGCAGAGGTGTGTCTGTGCGCTGCAAGGTTTCCAGTTGATGTCGCGATGGCTGTCTGGTTGTTCTGCATCCAGCAGATTCCGGCGGTTTTCATGTTGTTCTCTTCGGCTGTATCAATGAGTTTTCCCACAGTCTCCATTCTGGGAGCAGCGGGGCATTCCCCTGTGAACTCATCCCATGCCTCGTCGATAACAGGGTAAATCTGCCCCCCCTCCACAGGTGGCATGTATTCAGGGTCTGGGGCGGAGGTATCCAGCAGGTTTCTGGCCTCGAATGCTATTTCTGCAAGAGCACTGTGGTCAATTCTCTGAGAGGTAACCGTTGCCTGCTTGTTCCCGTCTCCAACTGTAAGCTGCAGTTCTCTCTTAAAAACATCCATATTCTGGGTTACTTTGTTCTGACCGAACCGAACAGAAGCACTCCTGCTCTCGGTAAGAACCGCAACAGAATCGGTGGTTCCTGATGCTTCAACTGCCGCCTGAACAAACGCAAGCATTTCCTGTTTCGTCATTACCTGCCACCTCCAACCTCAATGCCCCGGAACCTGCTGTAGCTTGCACCATGAGTCATTCTGGCAGATTGCCCCGGTTCACCTTTTCCACA
>CAZRXU010000169.1:0-2512 GCA_964604135.1 uncultured bacterium
TCAAGTCGGATCTCAAGTTCGGCCCAAGGGGCAGAATAGAGGTAAACGACAGCTTTCAGTCAAGCCTTCGGTGGCTTTTCGTTGGCGGAGATATCATACAGGGTCCTGATGTGATTCACGGTATAGCCAACGGTTACATAGCTGCAAAGGGTATAGACACCTACCTCAACGCTGAATAGGCAGTAATCCCGCCCGGGCATGCAACTTCCCGGGCGGTCAACTGTACAAACTGCAGAAAACAGTAACCTCACTGTTTCCACGGGACAATGGAATATGGTATATTTTCGTTTGCTGCAATGGGAAGCACCCACAGAAGAAGTCATCACAGTGTAGCTGGTTCAGTTCCGATTCTACGGAATTAACAGGAGCAAACATGGAGAATCTCGGTGGCAACAAATAAATACGATTTCGTTGTTTCTGCCGTTTTATGTATTGCTTTCCTGGTTGCTTTTATCGGTTGTGGTAACAACCGTACTGAGTCGCGACAGCAAAGGCTGGATTCATTCAGACAGATTCTACCGGAAAGTATATGTACTGAATTTGACTTGATACAGAGTCAGGCGGACTGTAACCAGGTGGGTTTGCTGCTTGCAGAAGCTAGGTCAGCAGATGCTGGACTGAACGCAGTGATTGATTCTGTAATGCATGCAGAACTAATCGATACATTCACAGAAACTGAATTGGTCTATTTTTTCTGGTATTACTTTGCAAGTGCCATAGAAACTGGTAATGTAACTGATTTCTGAACCGGTTTGGTAAGCATTCCAGGCTCAGTGTTTAAAGAGAATGGATAGAGGATAGATGGTTTTTCATGCAGGTTTTGTTTGTGGCTGGTGACATAACACCTGTAGTGAGGAATCTTGTGATCCCCGTTGTATTGGGGATGATTGTTTCTGTACTGTGTGTTGTCAGCGGGCCTCTGACATTCGATGGCATGGACGGTCCTGAGTTTGCTGTTGCCGGACAGAGACTGGAGATATGCCATTCTCCCGGATACCCTCTGTTCATGTGGCTGCTTCGAGTTAGTGGAGGGAGAGACTACAATAGTTTAAGAGTGTTCGGATGTCTTATCGCAGGTCTGGCTGCCAGCGGTGTTTATTTTGCTGTAAAAAGCTATGGAATTGGTACTGAAGCCTCAGCGGCAGTTTCCCTGGTGCTGGTTTCTTCGGGTGCCGTAATGTCGCAATTGAATATCCTCGAAGTTCACGGTTTGTCCCTGCTGCTGGCATCTGTTGCCATAGCTTCAAGAAAAACACAACTTGGATCATATGCTATGGGTATGTCAGTGTTTGGCGGTCATCCTTTGTCTATTCTGCTGTTTCCCATGGTGATTAATCGTCGATGGCTTAGAACCTGGCCCCTGGCACTTCTCCCGGCAACCATGTGGCTGTATGTACCTCTTCGGTCAGGTACAGCATCGCTGATGCACTACGGAGTTCCGAACAGCATGGGTGGTATCCTTCACTACATGACAATGTACACTGGAAGAGTTTCTGGAATTTCTGTTTCCGGGCTTTGGGAATCCATCCTTTCTCTGGGGCCGGTAACAGTTGTATACCTCGTTGTTACCGGGTGGTTTGGTCGTTTTAAAGTAAGGTTTCTCTTTGTCTTGGCAGGGGTACTTCTTGTTTTCCTCTTCTATGGAATCCCTGATGTGCAGGCTTATTTCTGGTTGCTCATGCTTCCTCTGTCCATTGTTTTTGCCTCAGGCCTGCAGCGTTTGCTTGACAGGCACCACCTTCTGTTGTCTTTACTGATGCTCTGTTTCACTGTGGCATCGGTAGTTACAGGTACTATTGTCAGCTGGGATAAAAGAGGGAATGCAATGCATATCATTGCATCAGACATGTTGCGGGGTATTCCTTTCGAGCGGGTTTTATGCGCAGAAGATGCAATGTTGTACTACAGTGCCTATTTAATAGGGTTAGAAGACAGGCGTCCTGATTTGCTGGCTATTGACAAACTTGGAGTGATATATCCATTCAGCAGGTTGACCGGCCCATTGAGCACCATACCTCCTGAGTTTGCAGGACGCTATGTATACGCAACAGGAGCATGGGGGCAGCTTCCACCGTCCGGGCTTGTGTTCAGTGTTGAAGGAACCCGACTTAACTGGGAGAAATACGATGTTTTTTCAACATGTATACAGCCAACAGAGCATATAGCCTGCGATATCATGGCTGAACTGTGGGCACTTAGGGCTGTTCAGGAAGATAACCATGCTGCTGTAATGGCGGCTTTCGAAAAGGCACAGGAGTTTACTGAATCTGAAGTATCGGTAAATGCAGTTAGTAGCTTGATGAACAGCTACAGTGAGAGTTCTCGGTAACTGGTCAAGCCGCAAAAGAATCTGCACATTTGCTGTACTGATGCTTGTGCGGGTATAGTTACGGGAGCTTTGGAATGTAGCAGTACGTACTGTGTGTGCAGGGTTTGCAATGGGCAGAATCATGATGGAAGGCGGAAGTGATGAGTCAGTTTGACAATGTAACTGTGATCAGAGAGGCAAATT
>CAZRXU010000170.1:0-2496 GCA_964604135.1 uncultured bacterium
ATCACAGATGAATTCGTCACCATGGTGATTGAACTGGGGTTTTCTCCTGAAGAACTCATGAACACAATGTTAACAAAGCTGGAGAGGAAACAGGCCAATGATCAAACTGAATAGTATTACCTGCGGCTACGGAAAAACACCGGTTCAGTCAGACATTTCCTTTGAAATAAACGATGGTGATGTTGTTATGATCACCGGACCCAATGGAGTTGGGAAATCAACTCTGCTGAAAGTTCTTGCAAATATTCTTTACCCCACAAAAGGCACTGTTGACTACGGCTGGCCGGAAGTGAAAGATCCTAGACAGTTTATAGGTTACCTGCCGGACAGTCTTAGCATCTACAAATCTATGAAGGTCAAAGACCTTGCCGAACTGCACTGGAATGCTTTCGGTGTGCAGCCGAATCCTCTTCCTCTGCTTAAAAAAGCGTCAATCAGCTGGAATTCAAAAATAAAAGAACTTTCTGTAGGGCAAAGAGTTATCTTCCATCTCTCACTGATTCTATCTACCAGCCCCAGGCTGATTCTTATAGATGAGATACTGCACACAGTAGACCCGTATCTCAGAAGCCTTGCTCTGAAAACCCTTGTAAAAAACATGGCCGATAAAAAACCCACTGTTGTAATGGTAAACCTTAACTACAACGAAGTTGAACACCTCGTTAACCGGGTTATCTTTTTAACAAAAGACGGAATTCTTCTTAACGAATCAACACAATACCTCCTTGACAATGCAAAACTGATCGCATCAGAAAAAACACCGGAAAACATATATGCTACCAGAACCAGCTCTGGCAAAACTGAACATCTGGTTATTCCAGGCACCGGCGAGCAACTGAAGCTTTCAGACATTCTTACCATGCTCATGACCGGCAGCTACAGCAGAAGCAACGAAGAGGTATAGCCATGTGGAAAAAGGAGATAACCGACACCCTCAGGCAAACTGCTTCTGTACTCTGTTTCCTGCTTGTTGTTCCTTTAATCTTTGGGATAAATCAGCTGCGACTGGAAAACAATCTTCCATTCTTCAGCTACGCAGTCTGGGGGATTCTTGCTGTTACTCTCCTTCTGGTGTTCTATCTGGCCTACACTATGTTTGCCTCCGACGACAAAGACGGCGCACAGGAATACCTGAAATCATTGCCGCTGCCAAGCCGGAATATCTTCTGGATGAAAGTGCTTCCACGGTTTGTGTCTGCATTGCTGTTCATACTGGGTGCCAACTGGCTGGTAGACAAATACTGGTGGACGCACGGAATGAGTGCCGTATGGACTAACTCGTATGCTGACGGCCACCTGGTAAGTATGTTTATTGTGCCTGCTATTGCCATGATCTACGGCTTCCTGCTGGGTATGTCCGGCAGGAGAAATCCCTTTCTTGCAATTGCATTCATAATTCCGGTTATTTACCTGCTTCTGTCACCGGGCACACGTGTACAGAACAGCACGCTTTTTTTCCTGTATTTCCATGTAATGAAACCGCTTGGAATGATGTACCCGTGGTTCTTCAATCTTCTTCGTGTGGTTTCATTCATCATAGCAGCAGTGATTCCGGCAACGCTGCCGCTGCTTGTGCTGATCCCGGTTTTCAAGTCATGGGATGTGTCTTCAGGCAAAATCAGAAGCCAAAGAATACTGAAACGGATGGCTGCTCCATTGTTGCTGATTACCTTTTTGTACACTGCCAACAACTTCCACCTTCTGTAGGGGGGACAGAATGCTGAAAAAAGAAATAACTGATACACTGAAGCAGACAGCTCTTGTGTTGGGCTTCTCTGTACTTATTCCAGTGATATTTGCTGCGAACAGCGCCAGATTTCCAGATGAACCTCTCAGTTTCATGTGGTACCTGGAATGGGGATTCGGATATCTGATTCCATTCCTTACACTGTATCTTGCGTACAATATGTTTTCTGCGGAAGACGCAGATGGTGCAACTGAATACATAAGGAGCCTCCCGGTTAGCAGGTGGAAACTGCTTGCCGCTAAAACTCTTCCCAGGCTGACTGTAGCAGTGGTTCTCTCTTTTGCCTACACTGCACTGGTGCAGAGGCTCTGGATACCCGATGGTGTGGAAGTTACCTGGTGGAACGCTTTCCTCTCTACTTCTTCGCATCTGCCAGGCGGTATCAGCATAGGCTTTCCTGTGCTGTTAATGACTTACGGCTTTATCGCTGGAATTGCAGACAGAAAAAATCCCATTCTGATACTTGCTGTTTCGGTTCCGATTCTGTACATGATTTTCAGCGAAGGATTCTCGATTTCTCACATCTACCATATTTGGTGGAAACTCTTTCAAACCGATCAATACAACCACGTCATGCGACTTATAAATTCTTTCGCTGGGATATACTTTCCTGCAACGCTGCCGCTGCTTGTGCTGATTCCCGTTTTCAAATCATGGGATGTGTCTTCGGGCAAAATCAGAAGCCAAAGGGTGCTGAAACGGATAGCAGGGCCGCTGGTTCTGATCATTGCTCTGTACACATTTGAACA
>CAZRXU010000171.1:0-2195 GCA_964604135.1 uncultured bacterium
GGAAGGTAATCTCCGTAGTATTCAAGCCGGAAGCCCAGCTGTGCAAGAAACACCAGTGCCGGCAGAGCAACAAGAAAAAGTGATCGTTTCCCGTTGCCTGTAAACAAAAGAAACAGCACTGCAACTGCAGTAAACACAGCGCCATCAGCCCTGGTTATGCACAGCAGCGCCAGGGGAACAGAAGAAGAAAAGTACATGGAAACGGGAGTATCTGTGTTACTGCGGTCGGCAATGCGCCACACAAGCGGCACAGACAAAGCGAGCAGTGCGGCAATCAGAGGCTGCTCCAGACCGCCAACCGCCCAGGCGCCCAGTGGAGCAGACAGCACCGCAAACAGCAGAACAATCATGTGTGCTGCTGAGGCTCTTTTTCTGTAAACAAGCAGCACGCAGAGAGCAAAACACACCATCGAAGCAATTCCCAGAAGTCTTACGGTGTTCACAGCATCAATTCCTGCAAACACTCCGCCTGCTGTAAGCAGAACCCACAGAAGGTTGGAGTACCCTTCAACCGGGGAACCATCAGTCCAGGTGAGCCCCCTGCCATCTGCAAGCCTGGTTGCATAGCGCATGGAGATCAGGGCATCATCAGAGAGAAAGGGCATGTACAGCATTGCATTAAAGAACAGCAGAACAGAAAACAGCACAGAGGCAAACACCAGCCTACCGCGTGAATTCACTCTTTTCACAATAAGTAGCCACCTCCGGAATAACTACCCCTGCCGCCGGCCCTAACCTGCTTAATCCTTAACTCTGTCTGTTGTTGCCCCACTGAAGCAGATACAGATTGTAGTAAATACCCCTCTTCGCAAGAAGCTCCTGATGGGTTCCCCGTTCAAGGATCCTTCCCGCATCAATAACCATAATCTCGTCACACTTCTGTATGGTTGAAAGCCTGTGTGCTACAATAATACTGGTACGCCCCTTCATCAGCGTATCTATAGCCCTCTGAATCAGCCGTTCTGTTGTGGGGTCAACATTGCTTGTAGCCTCGTCAAGAATCAGTATTCTCGGATTGTGAGCCAGGGCTCTGGCAAAACATATAAGTTGCTTCTGACCTGTGGAAAGTGTAGCCCCCCTTTCTGCCATAACAGTATCAAAACCGTCGGGGAGCTTGTCTATGAACTCGGTTGCCTGAACCATGTCAGCCGCTCTGCGCACCTCTTCCATGGAAAGATTGCTGCTGAGCCTTATGTTGTCTGCCACCGATCTGCTGAAAATAAAGGCATCCTGAAGTACTATGGATGTGTTTTTACGCAGGGTCTCCATTGAATGATCTCTTATGTCAGTACCATCCAGAAGTATTTTCCCTGTATCAACATCCCAGAACCTTGTCAACAGGCTGATAATAGAAGACTTACCGGCTCCCGTCGGGCCAACCAGGGCAATGCTCTTTCCTGGAGCAACTGAAAAACTGATGTCTCTCAGAACAGGAGTATCCGCCTCGTACCTGAAATCGACTTTCTCGAAAGCTACCTCACCTTTTAGCTTAAGCGGTGCCAGAGCATCGGGAGACTGGGTTACTTCTGGCTCGGTGTCAAGAATGTTGAATATTCTTTCGCTGGAAGCCATAGCACCCTGCATGATGTTGTACTTTTCACTCATGTCGGATATGGGACGGAACATCTGCCTTACATAGCTGATGAACGCCACAAGGGCACCTATTGTAAGAGCACCTGAAATGGCACTGAGACCACCGTACACCAGAACAATTGCAGTACCGACCTGGGCGATTACCTCTATCAGCGGGCGGAAAACGCCAAACACATAGAGCTGCTTCATGCTGATCTTGAAGTAGTTGTCGTTCACCTCGAGATATTTCTCTTTTCTGGCTTTCTCCTGCCTGAAAATCTGAATCACTTTAACACCAGAAATATCTTCAGCAATGGTTGAATTCAGTTCTGCAAGGTGTTTTCTAACCTTGCGGTATATGGTTCTTGTTTTCCTTCTGAACAGGATGGAAACAAAAGTAAATACCGGAAGAACAGAAAGAGAGATAAGGGCCAGCTTCCAGTCCATAAGTAACAGTATGGTTATTGTTCCGGCAATCAGAAGGAAGTCTTTAACAAGGTTAACAAGAACGGCACTGAACATTTCGTTCAACGCCTCCACATCATTAGAGACCCTTGTAACCAGCCTACCCACAGGGTTTTTACTGAAAAAGTTAAGGCTGAGGGTCTGTATGTGGTTAAAAA
>CAZRXU010000172.1:0-2136 GCA_964604135.1 uncultured bacterium
AACAGAGACTTTGTGTTTACCTACAAAACAGCAGGAGACGATATAGGTACAGGTGTTGTTTCCCACAACGGAGACCTTGGCGGGCATTTTATGCTGATGCTTGAGCCTGATGCAGAAGTTGACCCGGGTGACATTGCTCCAAAAGAGATATTCTTTGTAGTAGATAATTCCGGCTCCATGAGCGGTCAGCCAATGGAAGTAGCCAAAGAAACTGTAAGACAGTTTGTTCGGGGAATGAATCCTGATGATTCCTTCCAGATAATGAAGTTCAGTGAAACTGCAAGTTCCATGAGCAGAGAGCCGCTGGAGAACACCTCATCCAATGTAAGCAGAGGAATCAGATACATCAACTCCATGTCCGGAATGGGCGGAACCATGATGATTGAGGGTGTAAGAGCTTGTGTGGGATTTCCGGAAGACCCTGAAAGAATGCGCTACATCATTTTTCTTACAGATGGCTACATTGGAAATGAAGCGGAAATTCTTTCGGAACTCAGAACAACTCTGGGTGAGCACACCAGGCTTTTCAGCATAGGTGTTGGCTCAAGGGTAAACAGGTATCTCATTGAGGGCCTGGCTGAAGAGGGCAGAGGTTATGCTACTTATATAGGGCTTGATCAGAACCCGAAGAGTGCCGTTGAAGATGTGTTTAACAAGATCAACAACCCCTACCTGGTTGACATAGAAATAGACTGGGGCAACCTGGATGTTACAGAAGTATATCCCAGAGAAATTCGCGACCTTTACGATGGTGAGCCTCTTGTAGTTACCGGCCGCTACGGAGAACCGGGCAGAGACCGGATAACTATCAGGGGTACTCTGAATGGAAGAAGCTGGGAGAGGTCTGTAAGTGTGCGTCTTGTTACCAGAGGAGGTACTGAAGCCGCAGACAGGTTGTGGGCCAGACGGAAAATACATCATTTGAACCGACTTGTGCTTGATTCCGGATTCAGAGGCAAGCCGGCAGATGGTCTTGTTGAGCAGATCATAGGTGTATCGCTTGATTACAGTGTTTTGTGTGAGCAGACAGCCTTTGTGGCAGTTGACAGTTACGAGAGAGCCGATGGCCTCCTTCCGGAAACAATCGGCATTCCTGTCAATATGCCGGAGGGTGTTAGCTATTCAGGCGTTTTCGGCTCGCCTGTGGCTACTTCGCCGGCGATGTACAGATCGGCCTCATCTCATACAACAGCCACCGGTGGAGGCGGCTTCAGCAACATCGTTGAGAGCGAACAGGCAGCTGAAGAGTGTTTCGACTACGAGTATCAGCCGGTTCTGATCGCCTCTTTATCCAGTATCAGCGACTATCTCGGTGCCAGACCGTCCAGTTTCAGGCAGGTTGTTATTGCTCTGTTAGGCGAACTGAATGGAAACAGTGATATTCTTGCCAGTGGATCCATCATTTTCGAGATCACAGTAAACAGTTCGGGAGAAATAACCCGGGTAAGAATTACAGAAGACACTGTAGAAGTTGAAGAAGTGGCGGAGATTGTTGAGAATTTCCTGATTGGAGAAACAATTGAAGGTGCTACTGAAGGTATATCTACGGTTGTTATAACAATTTAGAATTGTAACTGAAGAATGAAGGGGTGGCATTTACAGCCGCCCCTTTGTATTTTCACCGGTAACAAAACAGAGGAGATTTGAAAATGGAACAGTTATGCCCCAAGTGTCATGAGCAGTATGTGGTTAAATCAGGCACAGGTAGCGTAGGCAGATATGCCGGACTGGTGGGAATGCTTATTGCAAACTCCACCGCGTCTTACCAGTGCCCCAACTGTGGGAAGATTCCTGTCTCGGAGTTTCCCGATGAATTTCAGTCAAGTGTGAAGAAAAAAAGATTGTTTTCTGTTCTTGGTGCAGTGGCGATTCTTGTGTTAGTTCTGGCCTTTTTCAGTTGGCAGGCAATGTAGTGTTTCTGTAGTGTAGTGGTTTTTGTTCATTAAAAATACAAGGGGACTTAATTCAGGAGAATACTATGATGGATGTGAAAGTTGTTTTCCCTGGCGGAAAAAGAGTAGACGCCTTGATCAACGGTTTTACAATAAAAACAGACCAGGCGGTTCAGGGTGGCGGAGAAGGCTCTGAACCTGAACCCTTTACCTTGTTCCTCGCTTCCATGGCAACCTGTGCAGG
>CAZRXU010000173.1:0-2100 GCA_964604135.1 uncultured bacterium
TTTGCAGACAGCTGATGTAGTACTGGTCATCAAGCCCTTTGTAGCTCCAGTAAACATCTGAGCTCGGGCTCCATGTGAGCCCCAGCGATTCAGAAACAGATAGGGGACACGGCTCCTGACCGACTATACCGTATGGTCCTCCTCCACCCAGAAAGAAGAATTCATGCCCGAATCTGGTTGTTACGATTATCCCGAAAGGCAGATAATCAGTGTAAACCTGGTGTCCCATGAGACCGCTGATTTCACTGTCTACACCCGGCAGTTCGAACCGGGTAGTATCGGAACCGTCAGGGTTCATGCCGTAGAAACTGCAGGGGACTGCAGTCAATGCCTCGCAGAGTGTTATAGGGTTTTCTCCGTACATGTCCATGTACATGTCCTTGTACATGTCCATCCCGGCACCGTTTGTTCCGGCGGGGTTTGGGAAACCCGTCCAGTTGCCAAACTCGTCAGAGTGAAAAATGCTGTCGGATGTACTGCTGTTGATGTAGTAGCCTCCATAGCCTCCATAGTTGACGGCAACTCCAAAACCTTCTGAACCTGCAGGCAGATCAATTTCCCCCAGTGAATCACAGTTGGCAGGGTTTGCCAGGAAAATTTTCCCGCTGCCATTGCTGCGAATAACCAGTTCATTGGATGACCAGTCAAAACTGATATCCTGAATGTCGGCAGCGTAAGGCACAGACCATGTTACCAGTACAGTGATGGGAATGTTTATGGGTTGTGTTCCCGCAGCTATCGGAGCAGATACCCCCAAATCACCCAGTAAAAGACAAGAAGCAACAAAATGTAACATCACAGATACCCCCTTCATTTGTGAAAGACAAGCACAATCAGATAATATCTGTACTTGAGCGGAGAGTCAACATGTAGAAGTTACTGTCTGTTTATGTATTTTAACGTAATTCTTCTGCCTCTTATTACCCGAAGAGGGAACCAGTGCTCAGGAAGATGGTCGAAGTATGGAGTATGAATGAATCTTCCGCCCAGAAGAACCAGGTCTGCCTTTTGTTCACTGTTCCGAATAAGCCTTCCGGCAGCCTGTATAACCCTGTTTATCCCCGGAATGGCAAAAGCATGGAGAAACCCGTTTCGTTCAGTTGTATCGTATCTTTCCTGAAGCAGCTTCTGCCTCAGTGAGACTGACGGCAGTGAGGGCCCTGCAATGAAACACCCTCTGAGGTCAGGTATACTCAGGTCAACGCCTTCTGCAAAAAGCCCTCCTGCAACTGCCAGAACCAGATGATCTCCGCTGTTGATAAGTTCAACAAAATCTGCCCTTTCCCGTTCTGACATATCTCTTTTTTGAGCAATCAGATCCAGACCTGAGTCCCCTGCCGCGAGAACAATTTTTTCCATCCATGAGAACGACGGGAAAAAGGCCATCCAGGTTCCGGGTTTTTTTGTTCTCGCCCCCTGAAGCCGGCTGACAATTGTGTCAGTTTGCTCATTTCTGTACCTCCAGCGGGTGTTTACACCGGTATCAACCCACACAGCAAGGTTTTCCCGGGGAAAAGGCCAGCCAACTGTCTTTGAAACGAAGTTGTTATTTTTCCCCAACCCCAGCTCCACAGCAAAATGACTCATTGGCTCCAGTGTGGCGGAAAAACAGGCGATACTGGAGCATCTGGAGTGCTCCTCTGCAATAAACACAGAAGGATCGGTGCAGTACCACTGAATCAGTGTGTCGTCTTCTTCTTTCCTGGCCAGCAGATGAAAGCGTTCATCTATTCTCTCGGCAACTCTAGCGAACACATTAACCGCTCTGCCAAGCAGATATGCCTCATGAGGAGCCTCAATATCGCTTCCAAGAAGCCTTCTCCATTTTCTTCTGCTTATTCCCGGCAGCTTTGTTTCATCTGGTAGAAGAACGGTGTCTTCTCTGTGCGGCCACGGCTGTTCGGCGTAGGCCTGAAGCAGTTTTCTCCAGGGTCGCAGCAGGTTCTGCAGCCTTCTGTTACCATTCGAGTACTTCCATACAGTTTCCATCCATGAAGTTCTGATTTCAGGAGACCAGATACCCCGTACTCTTTCAGGAAGGTTTGCAGCTTCATCAACGAGCAGTGAACACCTTGCTGCAGTTTCATCACTGTCAAAAAA
>CAZRXU010000174.1:0-2042 GCA_964604135.1 uncultured bacterium
ACGGAAAATTAGCTGAGGATGAGTATATGGCGGGATCGGGAGCAGGCAGAGGAATATCGGTTTTCCCCATGAGACTTAGCGGTATAGGTTCTGTTGCCGGCAGAACCCTGCAGTTGGTGCGAATCGGCAGCCAGGAAACACCGACAATTTCAATGCCTGCCGCCCGTGTGCCTGCAGGAAGTGCTATAGGTGTGTTCAGCACAGGAAGAGCAGGTGAGCCCACTGCGCTGATTGACGGAGTGGCCGGTATGGTAACTGAAGTGAAGTTGCCCATTCTGTTCAGTTCAACTTCAGATGCTGAAAAGGGAATGTTCACTGTAAATTCCCCTGCGATTGCCAGCGTGACGAACAGCACCGTCAGCAAGATGATAAGTTTCATGATTTTCCTCCTTTTTGCTTACCAGACAATTATGTATACGTATATATATACGAAAGAGGAGGAGCAGACAACCCGGATGACTGAAGTGGTATCTCATGCTTTGTTGAGCAGGTCTGTGTTTTAACCAACTTTCATGATCTGTTTTCTTGCATGGTTTTTATCCGACTGTGAGCATATTCGCTTGCCGGTTATTGGCGCTGTGCGCCATGCCCGGCGCACATGCAAAAGGGGCACCGCAAAGTGCCCCTTTTGCTATCTGGTTTGAAGATTATCTGAGAACCATTATTCTTTCAGTCATTACAGTGTTACCAGCTGTGATCACAACACTGTAGAAACCGTTGGGAAGAGGAGCTCCGTCAAAGCTTGTGAGATCCCAGTTAACAGTATGCTGACCTGCAGAGAAGCTACCGCTGGCAGGTGTTGCCACAGTGCGACCGGACAGGTCAAACACCTGAATGGAGATTGTGCCTGTGTTTGCCAGAGAGAATGGAATTGCTGCAGAAGTTGTTGCGGGGTTGGGCCATGGAGCGCTGATCTGTGTTGCAGACACAAGGCTTTCACTCTGATCTTCCACGCCAGTACCAGTAACTGTCATTGAGCCGAGATGGCTTATGTAGTTGTGTGCCCATACGGTGACAAGCATTTCACCTGTTGAAGACGGGGCAACGGGAATATTAACCACACCGGAAGCATTTGTGTTCGCAACCTCATAAACCTCCGCGGTTTTCCAGTCGTCGCCTTTCCACAGGCAGACTCTGGCTCCGGAAACAGGAGAGCCACCAGCCGTAACAGTAACAGTTACAGTGGTAGAACCGGTAATGGATGAAGGGTATGCAGCTGCAAGCTGAGGTGCATCGGCAGTCCACAGTGGAAGCTCCGGGTCGCCGAACAGGTTGTATTCTTTTACGCACCAGTCTGTAAGCTCATCTCCAGTTGGATTCATCTTGTCGCGGCCCATGCTGTTCATCCCGCCCAGGGTCTGCTGGCCGTCTGTCCAGTGCGCCAGGTAAAGATCTTGAACCATAACTTCACTTTCGCCGTATCCGGGGCTGGAGGGGTTGCCCCATCCGAATCTGGCGTTGAAACAGCCGAAGCCGCCGCCGTTCGGGCTGTTAAGCCAGGCGTCACCGCAGCATTCATAACCATCAAAGTGACCAATAAGACAGGCTATTGAGTTCCAGATTGCAGGAAGGTGACCGTTTGAAATGTTAGTCTGTGCCATGATGTTAGCAGTGGTATAGCTGCTTCCATTGGAAGTGTTCATAGAGGTTTGCGAGCCGTGGCTTGAGTGGTAAACATGCGCAGGCCCTGCGTTTATCATGGCAATTGTTATGTTGACATTGTTATTGCCACCGGATTCGTAGCATTTCTCTTCTTCCCACGCACCGGTAGGAATCATATTGCTGATTATTTCGGCTCCGGCAGAGCCCCAGCATCCAGGCCACAGCAGCCCTGTTGAGTAACCAACGCGCAGTTCAACGGGAGCTGTTTCGAAGTAGTCGGTGGGAGAAACCTGTTCGTAGGCAAACACCTTGTTGATGAAAGTGGTTGCTTCCGATGTAGAATTAACGCTTGCCCGGCCTGTGAACATGTCTGGATGGTAGTCGATGGTGTCTACTCCCCATTCACCCCACACACTGTTTCCGTTTGAGTTCCAGAGGTC
>CAZRXU010000175.1:0-1983 GCA_964604135.1 uncultured bacterium
CGAGAACAACTACCCGCACTTCATAGCGCAGGATGCTTACCCTTTCAGGCTGGTGGGAACTCTATATCAGGATACTGCATCCTATACCCAGCACCTTGGAGACAGTCTTGAGAACTGGATGCTGGATCACTACGAAGAAGGGATGGATTCAACATTCATCACCGCATGGCACATCAGGAACACAACAATGCCGAAGAAAGACATCTCTGTGTTGTTTGTTCCCCAGTCGTTCGGCAGAGCCGGGGGAACAGGGATGTGGGATACAATACCAGGGCCGCCGCAGAGAATCATTCTTGGCTATGATTCTTACAACTACCGCATACCCACGCCTCAGGAATTTCTGATGAACTGCAACAGCGCCCTTATCCGTCAGGCAAAAGCTATTCTTCCGTATTGTCTCACAACCTACGCAGGAGGGCAGGGAGATTACACAGATGCCGGGCTTCTGGATGAAAACAACATTCCATACGATGCTCCCTACGAGAGATGGGTGTACAGCACCAGACCAACAGACGATATCACCTTCATTCCACCTGATTCCATTGCACCTTTCATCGACGGATACGACCCCCTGTATGATCTTCCTTCAAGGCCGGTGCCAGCGCCGTCGAACCAGAGAAACAGAGAGAACTATCTGAAGTGGAAGTTTGCCGCTTACGGCAGGCTGTGGAACAGTATCAAACGAACATTCGGCAGTATTGCTCAGGTAGCCCCCGAACTTGCACGGCTGAGCTGGTGGGAGAACAGAGAGAACGAAGCGGTTATCCGTTATGACCGTTCATTCGTTCCCATAGACTTCAGGGGGCCCCAAATCAAAGTATTCACAGACAGCACACACAGCAGCTGCTACCTTTACTACCTTAACCGATACTGCAGAGCAAACAACAATCCGTACAGAATAGTTGTTGAAACCGGCGACTTCCCCAGAGGCACTCCATTCAGCGAATACGCTCTTGATCACAGCAGAAGATGCCTGATTGAAGGAGAGATGACAGCGAGGGATGAATACACTTTTTTTGATACTCTTGCCGCCGGAGAGGCAAGGCTTCTGCAGATGATAGACCCTGAATATCTTCCTGCCGATGTTCGGATTACTGATCCTGATGTCAATACAATCCTTCCAGCAAGAGGAGATACTCTTGCAGACAACAGAAGCCCCGCAGGAGAGCAGGTTGATGTACTGGCAAGGTTTTACAACATGGGAACCGGCTCAAAGACAGGTATATGGGCATTCCTTTACGACGAAACGAATGGTGAGAAGCTTGACTCAGCAAAGATCAGCTTTGACGGGCTCAGCACAGACAGCTGCTGGAATCCCGACAGAACCGATGTCATCTTTAACTGGTCACCGGATTCAACAGACACAGGTGTTCATGTTCTTAAGGTTTACGCAGAGACCTGGGTGGGTGAACCTGATTCAACAGACAACAGTGCCCACCTTGTTCATGTAGTTGATCCCCGCGATTATGCAACAGCAGTCAGGCACAATCCCTGGGATATGACTGAGGCAAGAACAGATATTCCTGCCTGGTATACAAACGACATCTCTGCTGTTGGAGGTCTCTGGAAGTCCACAGGCTTTTCAGACTCTGTAAGCGGGATGTTTGAGGGAGTTCTTGACCCTGCGATAATCGGCCCCATTCTCAAGGGAGACATCAGACTGTCAGTGCCAGGAAACTCTGCAATAGATACAGATATCTATCGCAACCTCAGTCTTGGAGCAGTTTGCATGAACCACAACACCTCAGGGGCAGCCGGAAGTGTTCTGCATCTCTGGTGGGTAAGTTCATCAGGAGACACGCTTACAGCCAACCTGAGCAATGAAAGTGAAATTGGTGCTATCATGAATGGCACAGATCAGTGGAAAACCTATGGCCCCCTTGACCTCAGCACCGTAAGTGGTCTGGGATGGAACTCTGAAGAAGCCACAGACCTCTGGTTAAGCTTCAGAACCGGGAAACCTCCGGCTCCTATGGTTCCTCA
>CAZRXU010000176.1:0-1909 GCA_964604135.1 uncultured bacterium
AGCATCATTCTACCTCGGTGAATTCAAGAAAGTGGATCAGACAACCGTCAGAGAGCACACAGCTGAATTCACCAGGGAGCAGGGTGTTAATTTTATGAATACCGGTAACACTCCGCAACGAGTGTGCCACATGGTGCCCCAGCCACACTATTTCACCATCAGGATTCATCAGTACATATCGAGACCCGGTAGACCCTCTTCTTCTTTCCGATCTGCCTGCTAACAACATCAACAACCAGCCTTCGTTTGAAAGACACACAGGTCTGCCAGTATATCTGAGGGAATATGCAGGGAAAGAGTTCTGTAAAGAAACTTCGTTGGCAATGTTGTAAACTTTGCATGTGGTGTTCCCTGTCTGATCATACACAATACAGGCCAGTTTGCTGCCATCCTGCGAAAAAACCGAATAGCTGGTTTTGTCACAGTCTTCCAGTACTGTAATCAAACCTGTTTCTGTATTGTAAAGGAAGAAACCTCCTGCTCTGCCAGTCAGGGCAAGCAAGCTGCCTGAAGGTGAAATTGCGACATCTGTGTATCTGTCAACATCTATACCCTCAGTATCAATGGTTTCGAATGTACTGTTGTTTCCTGTTAAAAGAATTTTGTCGCTGTAGGCATAGAGTAGTACCCAGTTTTCATGGTTGTCAGAATAATCAATGTGTATCCACTCGCTTTCCAGATTCCCCAGATCTCGAAAGTTTACAAACAGGTTTTGCTGCCCGCTGGGGTAATAAGTTCTAATTTCTCTGTCGTAAACACCAAGAACAGATCCATCGTCAGAAACCTGCAAATCCCGCTTTGGAGTATAATCAATCGTCGCCTCACCAAAATAGTAAACCTCATCATCAGGCAGAAGTTCAGGAAACAGGTCAATCTGTATAAACTCCCCGGATTGAGTATTGCAAAGGAACCGTAATTTGCCACTGAAACTACTGCTGCAAAGAAGAACATACTTCCCTGACGGTGAAATAGAACAGCCAGCTCCGTCTGGAATGACCTGCATTCTACTGGTACTGGAATCAGAATTCAAAGTAACTATCTCGTCCTGGAATACTGATACCATTTTCCATGAATTGTCATTGTTCAGCGCCACAGAGGATGCTATGTAAACAGAACCGCTGCTGCTGTAACCATCTCCTGCCGGATCAATTGTTGTATGGGATAACCGATAGTTTTCACTGCACCACTCATCATAGACCGAATCTGCCAATGCCAGTGGATATCCATCTGTATCAACACTACTGAAAAGAGGAAGAACTTCAGCCCACGGGGGTGCAATACTCGATTTTGCAACCAGATTGACTGGATATCGGCGGGTTGCCGGACAATCCCTGATTGTTATTTGCTGCTCTCCCATCCAGGGAAGACTCCAGTAAAAAGTAGAAAGAATTCCGCAAACGCTAACGATGAAAAGATCCGGTTCAACACGATCTACCGGAATTCTTGAACTATTGGTATAAACAACAAGACCATTGAGGGACCGTTCATCCGGGTTGGCAATTCTTAAACTAATGGTTCTGTAGTAATATGGTCGGTTGTCACTTGGGTAATGGTATATAATCCGGCAAAACACATCTGCATAAGTAGTATCGCCGGCAACAACTTCAATGCCGTCCCGCTCTTCATAGTACATTCCCGGGCCGTAAACGCGGTGAACCGCTTGTATAGAGTAAATACCAGAATCAAGCCCGCTCAGCACATAGGTTCCGGTTGAATCAGTATCTACTGAGATATCAGTGCCTGGTATTGACACAGTAACATCAGAGACAATCTCGCTGACTCTCCAGGCAGTGCCTGCGATGCAGCCTGTACCCTCATTCTGAAACAAAGATACACTCAGTATTACCAGCCAAGAGATAAGCATATTACACCGTATCTGTTGTGAATGTGAAGAAATCGGAAGTAGCAA
>CAZRXU010000177.1:0-1778 GCA_964604135.1 uncultured bacterium
CACCATGGGAGACTCTCTTGTACTGGATGACCCCTACCCTGTCACAGGATCAGATTACACGAGTGACTTCATATTCACTGTGTATCCTGTGATGAATGCTTCGGGGCATCCTGTTATGGCAACAAGACAGTGTGTTCCTGGTGGATCTATGCCTCCCACGCCCGGATATTTTCGAATAGCAACCTTCTGCCACAACACAACAGCGTCTGCTGATTATCTTACTGCTGATACCCTTACCTGGTCTACCAATGAAAATGAAGATCCCCAGTTGATCACATCAGGCTCCTGCAGTTCAGACGCGATGTTCCTCTGGAGCGACTCAACTGAAACTGTGTATTATTCACTACACGATTGTGAAACAGGAATTGTTTCCACCATGCCGTACATCGGGGAAGGGCCCAGTCCTTTGGGAGGGGCCTGCATTTCTGCAAACCCTGATGATCCTGGGATGCTGATGGTATGGAGCAATGGCACAGATATCGTTTGCCGTCACTACCAGAACGGCTGGAACAACTATACTTACAAGGTAGCAGAGAATGTATTCGGTGTTTTCAACGGAAGCATTTCTGTGTGCAGCACGCAGGACGGCTACTGGGTGGCATACTTCATAGTCAGCGATCCTGATCCGGTACTTCTCTTCGTTGACAGAAACGATGTTACTTCCATTGAAGCACACACGGCAAGCGTTGACCCGTTTTCTGTTACCGTTCTTCCCAACCCTTTCCGGGAAATGCTATCAGTGCAGCTGAACGGTGATGGTACGGAAGAGTCATTCCACGCAGTGCTTTTCGACCACACAGGCAGGGTAGCCAGAGAGGAAACATCCACCAGGGGTACACTGCTGTGGAACACCCTGGATCTTCCTGCAGGGTGCTATCTTCTGCGGGTAACAACCGGAAACAATGTATACACTCGAAAAGCAGTTCTTGTGAGGTAATCGGTTGAGAATCTGATCTGACAGAGAAGATTCCATAACGATGACTGCTCTATTCATAAACTCCTGATCTACCAGGCGATATGCTGTTTCCGGAAGAGTGTTTCTGTGATTGACACCGGAAAAGCGGTGCAACCCGCCCTGTAACAGCACTTCTGGAATGGTTTGGAAAAGTATTTGAGGATGTCAGAATGCTGGTTTCTGCATCCGGTGATGTGGGCAAAGCTCCTGTAACTTCCAGATGAACTGTGGCACCATATGCACCCTGCACCTGTTAAAACACTGTGGTTCATAGGTTTTGAAACACAGAGGCAGGTTATTCTTCCGGTTCCTCATCTGTTGAAGTGTTTTCCGCCTGGGCGTTGCTGTTCTTCCACAGTCTGTATTTGTTCAGATCCTGTTCAACAAGAAGCAGACAGACTGAAACCACTGCAGCATCATCAAGCAGACCGAAGAACGGAATGAAGTCGGGAATGAGGTCAACAGGGCTCAGTACATACAGAAGAGCAGCCACCACTGCAGCGATTGTCCACCAGGGAACTTCTCTGTAGTTGTCGTTCCAGTAATCCTTTACCAGAGAGATCATTTCTTTTACATCAGAGATAAACCTGCTTAGTGGCCCGTTCCCGAAGACCTTTCTCTGTATGTCATCCGCCCGCATTACAACCTTGTTGACATCCTCTACAGTTACTTTTTTTGCGCCATCGTTCACAACACGCCTTGCCCTGTCTTCTGAAATTGTTCCTCTCATCAGGTTACTCCTTACTGATACCCCTTTTACACTGCACCCTGTAATATCCTAACAACATCGTCAATACGCGGAAACCTGCGTGCCTAAAATAGA
>CAZRXU010000178.1:0-1731 GCA_964604135.1 uncultured bacterium
TCATTTGAGTTCATACGAGTAATTCCCGCTTACTGATATGCGGTAATGTCAACAAGATGAGGTCTTGTTTTTCTCTGCAGAAGTAGGTATAATAGTATTAACCTACTGGCGGGAGAAAATAATGGCATCAATAGTAAGACAAAAAGTTGGAAACCATATCTACCTGTACGAGTCTGTTTCTTTTAGAAATGATGAGGGAAAGCCCCGTAACAGGCGGGTCTCGATTGGTAAGATAGATAAGAAAACAGGACTGCCGGTATACAAGCAGGAGTATATTGACAGAATGAAAGCAAAAGGAATAGCTGTAGAGTCAGCGGAATGCTCACCGGTTTACAGCGTTGAGGATATTCGCAGGTCCACCATACTTCAAACCGGCATGGTTCACCTGCTGAATGGTATCGCAGAGAGCACAGGGCTTACTGCTGTCTTGCGGCAAACCTTTCCCTTTCTTCACGAGCAGATCTTTGCAGTAGCTTCCTTTCTTCTTTCCTGCGGTGAACCGGTAGCATATTGTGCGGACTGGATGAAACGCAGCGATTTCAGGAACAATCAGTTGCTTTCTTCCCAGAGGATCAGCGAATTACTGCAGAATATCACGGACGATGAACGGCAGCGTTTCTTCAAGGCTTGGAGTGCTTACCGTAGCGATCGTGAGTATCTTGCTCTGGATATAACAAGCATCTCCTCCTGGTCTAAACTTATTGATGATGTTGAATGGGGCTACAACCGCGATGGAGACAAGCTTGCGCAAATCAATCTCTGCATGCTTCTCGGATATCATTCACGCCTGCCGGTAAGAATGACTGTGTACAACGGAAGCATCAAAGACGTGAGTACTCTGGAGACTACTATTGCACAGATGGCTCCAGATAAGCTTAAACAGATTATGCTTGTTATGGATAAAGGGTTCTCAAGCAGAAAGAATATCAACATGCTTCTTGAGAAGCATGGTGTACGTTTCCTCCTTGCTCTTCCCCTCACTCTTGGGTTTGCAAAAAGGATGATCAGGTCAGAGAGAAAGGACATCGACAGTATACAGAACACGATTGTCTGTGGAGCCGATACTCTTCGCGGTGTATCTCTTGAGCGCTCCTGGAGTAAGGAGCACAATCTCTTTGTTCATGTATTCTACAATGACCTGAAAGCCACTGCAGTTAAGAATCGACTCTATGGTACTGTCAGGCGGCTTGTAGAAGAGGCCCGAATAAATCCGGACAATGGCAAGTTGAAGAAGGAGTTTGATCACTACCTGATTATTCGCAAGTCAGCAAAGCATGAAAACGGGTACACAATAAACATCCGTGATGATGTAATTGCGCGGGAACTCGCTAACGCAGGATGGCTGGTAACGGTGAGCAATCACATTCAGGATGCAGCAGAAGCCATCAGGATTTACAGAGACAAGGATGTTGTAGAGAAGGGATTTCTTCGTCTGAAACACAGTCTGGGGCTTGGGCGCCTGCGTGTTCATTCTCAACAGGCAATGGAGAGCAAGGTCTTTGTTGGTTTTATAGCCCTCATCCTCTGTTCGCACATCCACAGAACAATGCTGGAAAACAAGCTGTACAGGACAATGACAATGAAGGATTTGATCAAGACCATGGAGAAACTGAGAACACAGGTGATAGATGGTCGTCGGATACTGTTCCCGCTGACTAAACGGCAGAAGGAAATCTACAAAGCATTCGCCGTGCCAATACCTGTGTAGGTATAATTTGACGGGATTTTAGG
>CAZRXU010000179.1:0-1695 GCA_964604135.1 uncultured bacterium
TTGACAACATGCAGAATTACGAGTAGTATACGGCGATTTTCAGCACGGAGGAAAAGTAATGAAAAAGGGCATACATCCAAAGTATGGGGAAGCTGTTTTCTCCTGCGCGTGTGGTAACGAAGTTCGTACAAAATCTACAGGGGGCGACCGCAGATTTGACATCTGTTCAGCGTGCCATCCTTTTTATACTGGCAAGCAGAAGCTTATAGATTCTGCAGGCAGGGTGGATAAGTACCTTAGGAAATACGGTCTTCAAAAGGACGAGCAGGAGGGGTAACAATCCCAATGCGATAATAGAACGGGAGGCACATTGCCTCCCGTTTTGCACATAATGGAGAATCATGACAGACAAAAGACCGAACATAGGCGGGCAGGCTCTGATAGAGGGTGTTTTCATGCGGGCACCCAATGGTGCGGCAGCAGCTGTAAGAAAACCAGACGGCACTATTGTTGCCAGGAACATGGGTTACCTGGTGCCGCCAGTAAGAACCGGGATTCTAAGCAAACCGGTGTTCAGAGGTGCTGTAAACCTCATAGAAACCATGAAGATGGGATTCAGCGCACTGAACTGGTCCGCAGAAGCCGTTGAAGAGACAAATGACTCCGGCGAAAAGAAATCTTCCACTGTAGCAAAGTGGCTGGCCAATGCGGCAGCAGTGGTTCTAGCTGTTGTTCTTTTTGCATGGCTTCCCCTGCGCCTGGCAGCCTGGATTGTATCATTGTTTTCTTTTTCAACAGGAGGGCTTGAGCAGTTCTACATTCACATCATAGCGGGAACATTCAGAATCGTAGCTTTTGTGCTTTACATAGCTGCTATATCGTTGATGCCGGACATCAGGCGGGTTTTCATGTATCACGGCGCAGAGCACCAGGTGATTCACGCCTGGGAAAACGGTTCAGACAACCTTTCAGCAGACGCGGCAAAAAACTCTCCCCTTCACGCAAGATGCGGAACAAGTTTCCTGATGTATGTAATGATTGTTACCATACTGTGCTACAGTATCATTGACTCTGCTGTGTATCTGGCTACAGGAATATCTCCTGCGGCCCACTGGAGGGTTCTCTACCATCTGCCGCTTATTCCTCTTGTTATGGGTGTTTCCTACGAAGTTCTTAAACTGGCAGACAAACACCTGGAGACTTCTGCCTTTGCCCGGGCTCTTTCGCGGCCCGGTTTGTGGCTTCAGCATCTCACAACACGGCCGGCAACGCCGGAAATGCTTGAAGTTTCTGAAACTGCCGCGAGGATGGCACTGGGCCTCGACCTTCCCCCGGAGGTTGAAATTGCAGAGGAGCATTCTGAATGACAGCAAAAGAAGAGCAGAGAAAAATCAAGGCAAGGCTTGATGAAATAGACAGTGCTCTGTGCAAACCTGAAACTCTGCGCAACCGCTTTCTTATGAAAAACCTCAACACCGAGAGATACGGGCTGGTCAAGATCAACGACACTCTGGTTGACATTCTCGACACAGAATCACTGCTTGAGGAAATGAATACTGCTGCCTCGGGAAACGATCCGGAGCTTTCTGAAATGGCGGCTGAAGAAATACCGGAACTGAAGACCCGGCTAGATAAACTTCGTCTTCAGCTTAAAATACTGCTGATCCCCCCTGACCCAAACGATCAGCGTGGTGTTGTTATGGAGATCAGAGCAGGTACCGGAGGAGAAGAGGCTGCGCTTTTTGCTGGAAGCAT
>CAZRXU010000180.1:0-1603 GCA_964604135.1 uncultured bacterium
ATGGGGAGCCCTGCATTATGATGGCCGGGAAGACCGTGCACACACAGAACAGACTTCTTCCCCACCTGATACCTGAGTTCTTCAGGCAGATTCCTCAACCATTTTCTCTGCCCGGGTGTTATCTGCTCAGTTGTCCATTTCAGGAAATCTGCGGCAATGTTCCTCCAGTGGGGGTTTTCGAACTCCTCACCGGTGCTCTCCCTGCGCCTGGCCACAGCCCTGTCGCAGTTGCCCTGAACACATTCAATCCCACTATCCTGAACAAAACTGATTACTTCTGAGGGTTCCGGCCCGTATTGAACAAGGTCGCCAAGACTAACAACAAGATCAACGTCATAGTTGTTGACGGCTTCCAGTGCAGCTTTCAGAGCAGCAAGATTACCGTGTATATCGGAGATAAAAGCAATTTTCAAATTGATTTCCCTTCAGTAAAACACAAGACACGGGAATATACCACAGGGAGGAATCATCTGAATAAAAATCTGTCCGGTCTGTCCACTGCGCTGCGCACAGTGTGTTTCCACAAACTGTCGGGGGTAAGAGAAAGCTGCAGCAGGGCATCTGTATCCCCGTGATTAACTGCATGCCTCACGTGGCTGCCCCCTGAAAGAATATCCACAGGCATTTTTGTGTATTCGTATTCGTACGGAGGATTGTTCCAGTCTGTTTCAGATACCTTGAAACAGTAGTTCAGAATACCCAGACCTGCTTTGAACGGTCTGAACCTTGCTTTGTCTGTTACATGAATCTGTGCCCCTGCGCACTTCACCCCGGCATGCTTGTTGAATGTGGGAATAAAGAAATGCGGGCGAAGAACGGCTCCAGCCATAAACGGTGAGCCGTTAAGACTGTCACACAGCTCCCAGGGGTTAAGCCACGGAGCACCGAATATTTCAAAAGGACGGGTAGTACCTCTTCCCTCTGAAAGATTGGTAGCCTCAAGAAGACACATTCCGGGATACACAAGAGCAGTGGCTGCCGTAGGCATATTTGGTGAAGGCATAACCCATGGCTGGCCGCCACTCATTGAGAGAATAACAGGCTCCGGAAGCCCGTCCAGTTCTGCAAACAGCAGGGCAAGCTCACCAATGGTTAAACCATGCCTCACAGGGATGGGGTAAAGCCCTACGAAGGAAGAATACTCACTGTTCAGAATCGGCCCTTCCACAATTGCTGTTCCGAGAGGGTTGGGCCTGTCTACAACTGCCACGGGAATATGCAGTTCCGAACACTTTCTCATGGTAAGTGCCATTGTGTAGATGTAAGTGTAGTACCTGCTGCCGATATCCACCAGGTCAACAAGAACACTGTCAGCTCCATCAAGCATTTTGTCTGTTGGTATCCTGGTTCTTCCGTACAAACTGTTCACCGGCACACCATATCTGCTGTGAATGTAGCCTTCCCACTCTATCATGTTGTCTTGTGTTTCTCCCCAGTACCCGTGCTGGGGACCCAGAACGGAATGCAGTACAGACTGCTTATGCATTATATTAAGAGTAGAGGAAAATGAACTGTTAACTGCTGCGTAGTGCGATAGCAGACAGACGTTGGTACCTGGCAGATTCTCCGCAGTAAACTCTTTTGCCTTTTTCATGGGTGGAGA
>CAZRXU010000181.1:0-1591 GCA_964604135.1 uncultured bacterium
TACATTTCCAGCCCGGGAAGGGGAGGTCTGTCTGCTGTATAAACCAGTTCCCTCAATCTGGAAACCATGCCTCTGAGACGATTGAACATCACAACGCTTTCGCTGAGCATTTCATTAGTGCAGCTGGTTCCGGTAAGCTGTTCCATTCTTTTAACAATACCCTGAAACTGTTCCTTCAGAAAATCCACCGCAATTGTCTGGTACTCCACTCCACCGAACGGTGTATTGCTGTAACTTTCCACAGTTGAGAATTCAGGTTTTGTTCTTCTGCTTACCATTTCCCACCAGTGCACATCAAACCCAAGCCCTTCAATCAACTGCATCACTGCACTGAAGTCGTCACAGCACCCTCCCACTCCGGCAATGCACAGGTCTGGAGCAGGAAAGTAATCGCCTGTTACCATTGCTCCCAGAGCTGCTCTTACATAGCACAGTTCCTCAGTTGCCCCCAGTTTTGCAGCCTCGTCAAGAAGGTATGTTTCCTCTGCGAAACACGGCGCCCACCACAGTTCGTCAGCGTAAAACGACAGTTGCCCCGGAAAAGCGTAGGAAATAACAGCCGTCTGCCCCAGATCTTTCATCAGGGTTACTATCTTGTTGCCCTTCTCTTTTGCAAGAAACAATCTGTCTTTTTCGCTGAAGAGGAATGCCCACAACCTGAGTGACGCGAAACTGCTGTCGTATTTCAGCCTCCTTAACAGGTGATCACCCCTGCAGGAGTACTCGTACGGACTGAAAAGATAGGGAACACCACCGGGTACTGTGTTGCGCAGAAACCGACAGCTGTTGAAAAATTCTATGGGAACATCCTTTATACGATGCTCCCACTGCTCTGTAGTGAGCTGCTCTACCGGATCATTCATATACCCTCCAGAGACTGCACAAAGGATTCCACCCTTACTGCAGTTCTTTCGTTCTCTCCCCTGGAAAATGCTGTGTCGAGAACCAGCACAGGTACCTTAAATGCTTGTTTCATTCTGGCCTTTTCGGTGAACCACAAGTCGCAGAATTTGAGACTTTTCACAATCAGACCATGAGCACCTGTGAATCTGAGTTCTTCTGCTGTGTGAGTGAATGTTTCATTATTCGGACGACATCTTACACACTTCATGGATTCAAAGTATATCCTGCAGAGAGTAGCGATTGAGAAGTCATCCGGTTTATCGGGTTTATCGGGAAACATCTGAAAACCGGTGCAGTTTACCGGAACAAGTGCTCCTCCCATTGCTTCAACAGTTTCGGCAACAATGTTGTCACCGGGAACAACAGGGCTGCCGGTAAGAAGCAGTGTAAACTCCGGTTCGTATGGCCCTGTTGAATCCAGCAGTTTTTCTATCTTCTTTTTCAGTGTTGCAGGGTCCGCTATTCTGAAAAGGTGCAGTATGTACTGCAGGGCTACCGGAGGAATTGTGTCTGCCTTCAATCTGAGGAAAGAAGCTGCCTCCATTGTGGAACAATACCAGTCTTCCGCTGCTGAAGAGTTATAACCTGAAGAAAACCCATTAGTTGCAAGATCTCTGCAGATTCGGTCGACCTGTGAGGTAAAAAACCTGAGGGAAGCATCTCCTTTCGTTGCAGGAAGCTGAATCTG
>CAZRXU010000182.1:0-1536 GCA_964604135.1 uncultured bacterium
AGGTTGCAGTTCCTGCGTTTCATGTATCTGTTGAGAACGGCATTGCCGTGTTTACCGACAGGGGTGATTGCCTGCACATCCTGTCACTTATAAACGGGGAAGACCGCGTTATTCAAGGCTTCCGGTTCTTTTCACCTGTTGTGCTTACCAGCGGTAACGTGATTGTTCCCTCCCTCACAGGGGAGATTGTGTTTGTTCCTTTCGGCAGGGAACCGGTTGTTGTGGCTTCCGGGGAACAGCCATGCTGGAGTTATTCCAACGACGGTCTGTTTTTCTGCGTGTCTGCAGATGACGGGCACAGTCTTACCACTGCTGACATCTGGTTTGTGAAACCGGGGGAAGAACCTGTTCAGGTAACTTTCACAGAGGATGTTTTAGAGACAAAACCATCCTGTTCAGGTGATCTTGTGTGGTATGTTGATGCAGTAACCGGTGTTCCACACAGCATGAGAACAGATGTTTCCTCTTTATAGGTTTGTGGTTGTTTTTGTAGCTACAGGTATCACAATCTGCCTTGACCCGGGGCACGGGGGCACTAGCACCGGTGCTGTGGGAGAATACATTCTTGAGAAAGATGTTGTTCTTGAGGTTGCGCTTGAGCTGCAGAACTGGCTCAGCCAGGTTCCCGGTATTTCTTTTGTGGGCCTGACTCGCGATGGAGACTACAATGTTTCTCTGCAGGCCAGAACCGGCTACGCCAATTCGTGGGGTTTTAACTACTTCGTTTCCATTCATGAAAATGCTTTCAACGGCAGTGTTCAGGGAACGGAAGTATTCTGTTACTCTCTGGAATCGGCAGATGTGTCATACCAGATGGCTGTTCCCGTACAGAGCAGCATTGTAAACGGCTACGGTTACACAGACAGGGGAGTTAAAGCCGGGGCCTATCTGCATGTTATCCGTGAAACACAGATGCCTGCAATACTGGGAGAAGGCAGCTTTCTTGACTACACACAGCAGTGGAACGAATCGTACCTATACGCATTCAATGTGAACGATCACAATGGGGTTCAGGCATGGGCATACGCACACGGGATCTGTGCATTTCTGGGTTTGTCTGTGCCTTCTTACGGTAACGGCGTGGTGATTGTAGACAATCTTTCGCCGGGTTTTGCAGCAGATGATTCACTTGAATGGTCTGCGGAAACCTCAGGTGCTCCCTGGATGATGAACTGCTTTACAGCTGACGTTTCCGGGGAAAGAACAGCTTCCTTCAGCCCTATGGTGTCTGTTAACGGAGTGTTTTCAGTTGAAAGCTGGTGGACTTCAGGCAACGACCGTTCCCGGTCTGTGTGTTACCGCGTATTCCACACCGGAGGATACACCGATGTTTGCGTTAATCAGCGCTCGGAAGGCGGTGGTGAGTGGTTTCCACTGGGCAACTTCAGTTTTAACGGAGAATGCACGGTTCAGCTTCTGGGCGCAGAGAGTTCACCAGGGGTGATGGTTGCAGACGCGGTAAAACTCGTGCCTTCCCTGGGAGTGGAAGAGGCAGGGCATAGCGGGTTTTCCATTGTTCAGAACCCTTCTTCCAGC